>NZ_JACSWB010000244.1 GCF_016888135.1 Leptolyngbya sp. CCY15150 | reverse complement strand
GGCTGTTCATCCATGACTACAATCGCCAAATCAGACAAAAGCTGGCGGAGCAAGGTAACCTCGTTTTTTCCTTTGTCCTGCAATAAAATGCACTACCCATCACATAAAAAGGAACTTCGTCGTCTTCTCGAACACCATAGTCTGTCACGCGGACAATATGAATGCTTTTTTGACCCAACAGGGCGCAGGTTGTTGCTTCTCGCTCGAAGCGATCGCGCATTTTACGGTTTAACAACGTTTGAGACAGTAGTTTCACCGCAACCGGCACGCCACCCAGAACGATGTCTTTAGCCGCATAGACGCGCCCCATGGAGCCGCGCCCAAGTAAATCGGTCAGCAGATAGCGATTTGCAAGTTTGGAACCAATGTTATAGTCCGATGTCATTGCTAAAGTGCGCTCCAATGGATCATTGCCCATCGCTCAACGGCTGGTTGAGGATCTTAGGCGTCCCTGTTATGAGGAATTGCATCATATAAAACGGTATGGCTACAGGATGCCATTGCTTGCAAAAGGGAATGAACTGTACAGAAGAAACATGTTTGTAAAGAAACCATGAGCCATGGGTTGAAGGCAGTCAGATTCCTAGCGTTTTACATCAGATGCTGTCTTGTCATACTGCTCCCGCCCTTGAGATGTTTAACGCCTAGGACGTAGCTGTGAAAAAACAGGAGCGATCGCTCATGCTCTAGAGAATCTACGGACAACTCACCCATAACTAGGTGAGCATAGGTCGCGAGCAGGTGATACAAGCTACTTAGCCATAGACCAAGCCAACTAGTCCTCAGCCCCATGGATCGTCCTGATGCCCATCCTAATGAAAATCACGTCGAATCGTCAGCACCAGCTTTACAATATCCACACAATAACTTCATGAACACTTCTAATATAATCGCCCTTAGTCCCTGTAGTCTCGATGTCTTGAAACTGTAACGGCGTGGACGTTGTCTACTCGTTCTAGCCAGATTGCTTCTAGCCACGCAGAGAGCTTTCTGAAGTAGGCTCAGTGAGTGCTTTTCGGTCACAATCCTTAGAGTGCCCTTCGATGGTTTCAGCTCAGATCTTACCTCCAACCCAACAATCAGCCGTAACCATGCGTTGAGACAATGTCTGTATATATTCCGTATATTTACAGATGTAGGTCTCAAGGGCGATCGCTGCCTCCTCCCAAGAAATACGGCTACTCCCTAGCTATCCATACCCCCTTAGTATTCCCAGCCCAATCGGAATCTACACAATATCAACAGCCCAAGCAACCAGCGATCGCACAGATTTCACCTGCCATGGATGAAATCTGTGCGGCTTCCAGAGCGATCGCCAAGGGTTCCTGATTCAGAGCGATTTCAGGGGGACGCCGATCGTAGATCCAGATCAAACATGAAAAAGAACCCCCCGACCAGCGGGAGGTTCTTCAGGCTAATTTAAGCTAGCAGCGGTTATCCAAATCGACTTGCAGTGGATGCAATCAAGAAGGCCGCATAGGTGAGGACATAGCCAACCGTGAAGTGAGCCAAACCTACCAAACGAGCTTGAACGATTGAGAGAGCAACGGGCTTGTCCTTCCAGCGAACTAGGTTAGCTAGAGGCGTGCGCTCGTGGGCCCACACAATGGTTTCGATCAGCTCTTGCCAGTAACCCCGCCAAGAGATCAGGAACATGAAGCCGGTTGCCCAAACCAGGTGTCCAAAGAGGAACATCCAAGCCCAGACCGACAGGTTATTCATGCCGTAGGGGTTGTAGCCGTTGATCAACTGGGAGGAGTTGAGCCACAGGTAGTCCCGCAGCCAGCCCATGATGGTGACAGAGGTATCGTTGAACTGAGCCACGTTACCTTGCCATACCGCCAAGTGCTTCCAGTGCCAGTAGAAAGTGACCCAGCCGATGGTGTTCAGCATCCAGAACATAGCGAGGTAGAAGGAATCCCATGCAGAGATATCGCAGGTACCGCCCCGTCCAGGACCGTCACAGGGGAAGCTGTAGCCGAAGTCTTTCTTGTCGGGCATCAGCTTGGAACCACGGGCATCCAACGCACCCTTGACCAAGATCAAGGTGGTGGTGTGCAGACCGAGAGCGATCGCGTGGTGAACCAAGAAGTCGCCAGGGCCAATGGTCAAGAACAAGGAGTTCGCGCCACTGTTGATGGCATCAAGCCAGCCACCCAGCCAGACGTTGCCGTAGTTCGGCCAAGCCGTGGTCGCAATGCTATCGGGGTTAGACAGCAGGGTATCAAACCCGTACAGTGCCTTACCGTGAGCGCCTTGAATCCACTGTGCGAACACAGGTTCAATCAAGATTTGCTTCTCAGGCGTGCCAAAGGCTTGCATGACGTCGTTGTGGACGTACAGACCAAGGGTGTGGAAGCCCAAGAACAGAGACACCCAGCTCAGGTGAGAGATGATTGCCTCTTTGTGCTCCAGAACCCGACCCAGCACGTTGTCTTTGTTGGCAGCGTGATCGTAATCCCGTACCAAGAAGATCGCACCGTGAGCAAACGCCCCAACCATGATGAAACCGGCGATGTACTGGTGGTGGGTATAGAGCGCCGCCATGGTGGTGTAGTCCTTCGCCATGAAGGCGTAAGGAGGCAGCGAATACATGTGCTGTGCAACCAGAGAGGTGACCACACCCAAGGAGGCGAGGGCCAGCGCTAGCTGGAAGTGCAGCGAGTTGTTCAGAGTGTCGTACAGACCTTCATGACCCTTACCCAATGCACCGCCAAAAGGAGTGCCTTCGGGGGGACGGTGAGCCTTCAAGATTTCCTTGATGCTGTGACCAATCCCGAAGTTGGTGCGATACATGTGACCTGCAACGATGAAGATCACAGCGATCGCTAGGTGGTGGTGGGCAATGTCCGTCAGCCACAGAGACTCGGTTTGAGGATGGAAGCCACCCAGGAAGGTCAGGATTGCCGTGCCTGCCCCTTGAGACGTACCAAATACATGGCCCGCCGTATCAGGGTTTTGGGCATACACACCCCAGTTACCGGTAAAGAAGGGCATGAGCCCAGCCGGGTGAGGAGGCGTGGATAGGAAGTTATCCCAACCCACGTGTTGACCCCGAGCTTCGGGAATCGCCACGTGAACCAAGTGCCCCGTCCAAGCCAAGGAGCTAACCCCAAACAAACCAGCCAAGTGGTGGTTCAAGCGAGATTCAGCATTCTTAAACCAAGACAGGCTCGGGCGGAACTTAGGCTGCAGGTGCAACCAACCAGCAAACAGGAAGACCGCCGCCAAAAGGAGGAGGAACACTGCGCCAGAATACAGTTCGCCGTTGCTGCGCATCCCGATGGTGTACCACCAGTGATACACACCGGAATAGGCGATGTTAACAGGGCCAGATGCACCTGCTTGGGTGAACGCATCCACCGCAGGCTGACCGAAGTGAGGATCCCAAATTGCGTGGGCAATGGGACGCACGTTTAGCGGATCTTGGATCCACTGTTCGAAGTTACCTTGCCAGGCGACGTGGAACAGGTTGCCAGACGTCCAAAGGAAGATGATTGCCAGGTGACCGAAGTGGGAGGCGAAAATCTTCTGGTAGAGATTTTCCTCCGTCATGCCGTCATGGCTCTCAAAATCGTGGGCCGTGGCAATCCCGTACCAGATCCGACGAGTTGTCGGATCCTGGGCCAGATCCTGGCTAAATTTTGGGAATTTAGTTGCCATAAGTCCTAATGAGTTCTCCTCGTGCTCATCCGACTGAAATGATTCGAGCCAGGAAGAATGCCCAAGTCGTGACAATTCCTCCTAGGAGGTAGTGAGCGACCCCCACAGCCCGTCCCTGAATGATGCTCAGAGCGCGAGGCTGGATTGCTGGGGCAACCTTGAGCTTATTGTGGGCCCAAACAATGGACTCGATCAACTCTTGCCAGTAGCCACGACCACTGAACAAGAACATGAGGCTGAATGCCCATACAAAGTGAGCGCCTAGGAACAGCAAGCCGTAGGCAGACAGTGCTGAACCGTAAGAACCAATCACCTGAGACGCCTGAGCCCAGAGGAAGTCACGCAACCATCCGTTGATGGTGATGGCGCTCTGTGCAAAGTTACCGCCTGTGATATGGGAGACCGAACCATCAGGTGACACGGTACCCCACACATCCGACTGCATCTTCCAACTGAAGTGGAAAATCACAATCGAGAGGGAGTTGTACATCCAGAACAGACCAAGGAAGACGTGATCCCAACCAGAAACTTGGCAGGTACCACCCCGACCGGGGCCGTCACAGGGGAAGCGGAACCCTAGCTCGCTCTTATC
Source organism: Leptolyngbya sp. CCY15150 (assembly GCF_016888135.1). NCBI lineage: Bacteria > Bacillati > Cyanobacteriota > Cyanophyceae > Leptolyngbyales > Leptolyngbyaceae > Leptolyngbya > Leptolyngbya sp. CCY15150. The sequence continues at coordinate 110,372 of NZ_JACSWB010000244.1, read as the reverse complement.
TGGCACTAGGCGAGAGTTGCGAGCGTAGAGAACACCTTTCAGCAGAATCAGTACGGTGACGTGAATCGTGAAAGCGTGAATGTGGTGAACCATGAAATCTGCCGTGCCTAGGGCAATGGGCATCATGGCAACCTTGCCGCCAACTGCAACCACGTCTCCACCAAAGGCAACACTAGCAGTCGCTAGAGCGTTGGGCGCGGTGCCCCCCGGAGCCAAGGTGTGAATGTTTTGCAGCCATTGAGCAAATACAGGCTGTAGCTGAATAGCAGTGTCTGAGAACATGTCTTGAGGACGTCCCAGAGCACGCATGGTGTCGTTGTGGATGTATAGACCGAAGCTGTGGAAGCCTAGGAAAATACAAACCCAGTTGAGGTGAGAGATCAGCGCATCCCGTTGACGGAGCACGCGATCAAGCAAGTTGTTAACGTTCTTGGCGGGATCGTAGTCACGCACCATGAAGATGGCGGCGTGAGCACCTGCCCCAACAATTAGGAAGCCACCGATCCAGATATGGTGCGTGAACAGCGAGATCTGGGTGGGGTAGTCCGTTGCCAAGTAGGGGTAGGGCGGCATCGCATACATGTGGTGGGCCACGATGATGGTCAGAGAACCGAGCAGGGCTAGGTTCAACGCCAGTTGTGCGTGCCAAGAGGTCGTGAGAATCTCGTACAGACCCTTGTGTCCTTCACCGGTGAAGGGACCCTTATGAGCTTCGAGAATTTCCTTCATGCTGTGACCGATGCCCCAGTTCGTGCGGTACATGTGACCGGCAATGATGAACAGGACAGCGATCGCCAAGTGATGGTGCGCCGTGTCAGACAGCCAGAGGCCGCCGGTGACCGGGTTGAGACCACCCTTGAAGGTGAGGAAATCTGCGTATACGCCCCAGTTCAGAGTGAAGAAGGGGGTCAGCCCTTGAGCAAAGCTGGGATACAGCTCTGCCATCAAGCTTTTATCGAGGATGAATTCGTGGGGGAGCGGAATATCTTGCGGTGCAACCCCAGCATCCAGAAGCTTGTTGATGGGCAACGAAACGTGGATTTGATGACCAGCCCAACCTAGGGAGCCAAGTCCAAGGAGACCGGCGAGGTGGTGGTTCATCATGGATTCCACGTTCTGGAACCACTCTAGCTTCGGAGCTTTCTTGTGGTAGTGGAACCAGCCAGCAAATAGCATCAGACCAGCCATTACCAAGCCACCGATGGCGGTGCAGTAAAGCTGAAACTCATTGGTGATGCCAGATGCGCGCCAGAGCTGGAAGAACCCAGAGGTAATTTGAATCCCCTGGAAACCGCCACCTACATCTGCATTCAAAATTTCTTGACCAAAGATTGGCCAAACCACTTGTGCACTGGGCTTGATCCCAGTCGGATTGGTCAACCAAGCTTCATAATTCGAGAACTTAGCGCCATGGAAGTACATACCGCTAAGCCAAACGAACACAACGGCCAAATGCCCGAAGTGCGCGCTAAAAATTTTACGAGATATATCTTCTAGGTCGCTGGTATGACTATCAAAATCGTGAGCGTCGGCATGAAGGTTCCAAATCCAAGTTGTAGTTTTGGGCCCTTTCGCCAAGGTCCGATCAAAATGACCTGGCTTGCCCCACTTCTCAAATGAAGTAGGAACGGGATCGGTATCGACTACAACTTTCACCTTTGCCTCTCGCTCCCGCGGGGTAGTTGTCATCAGAGACTCTCCTCTCTCTAGACAAGGAACGAGTGAAATGTCCGTTTCCCTGGAACGACCCTGAGTTGTTGCTGCCTAACCAATCAATGAATGTACAAGGACTGACTCACGGTGCGGCGGCGATCGCCCCGACTGATATCTCAGACATGGGGAAAACCCTTAGCAAACGTGACACAAAGCAACAAAACCAAGGCCACAAAACGAAACAAGCTAACGAGGTAGCTTACTTCATACAGGTAGTACGGCTCTGTTGTGCATTATAGAGCCGCATTTCCACCGACTTTAACGCTCGTTAACAATAATTCAAAATGATCAAACAATGAGTGGGTCTAGTGTGTGGACTATAGAGACACACATACAAAGGGGTACGAGATCTATCTATCTCAATAAAACGAAATATTTCGTGTTGCATCGTTCAGAATTGCTAAGAGGATGAGTCTGTATAGCTTCGAACAGTATGGTTTTATGTCGTTTGCTTGACATCCTATCTATAGAAGCCTGAGAAATGACCCAAAATCCAGGCAATGAAGGGGATAGAGGCCTTAAAACTGGATGCAATCGATTGGGAAAGTATCATAGATTGTCGTATTTATGATAGCCATATAGATTAGTTTTACTTAGTACATCCGTTGGGTATTTCTATGGTCAACCAACGTGACGTAATGTTGCGTTTCAACACAGTTTTGATGGAATGGCTCCATTCACGTCGAGCAATCCTAGCGATCGCTCTCTGTAGACAAGAAAACAACCCTCAATCTATAGATAGTTTCCAAAGGATTCTATAAACAACTCTTCAATGTCTACGAATTTTGTATCAGACATAACCCTAGAGACCCTGTATCGACTGGGCAGCAGCCGTAGAGCTGACATTATGCAAGGATGTCAGAGGTCAGGCAATCCTCATGCCCTGGTTTTCCTGGAATGTGAAGCGATATAGTGCCTATGACGATCAATGCGAAGGACACAACGAATTGATGATGGTGTGGCAACGACTTCTCCAACGGATGGGTATGGGTGGGCTAGCGATCGCCCTATCGGTGGGATTAATGGCCTGTGGGGGCGATCGCTCTATCGATCGTCAACAATCGATGGCCGCTACCGCCATCGTCAACATTTCCGAGGTGGCTCCTCCCATTGCCCTAGAGGAACTGCGTCAAAAGCTGGATGGTTATCAGCCCCAGGTGACGATTGTGTCTCCCCAGGCCGATGCTGTCCTAGAGAGCGATCGCGTTTCGGTGCAATTTTCGGTGCAGGATCTGCCCCTATTTAAAGATGAGCAGCTTGGCCTTGGCCCCCACCTGCATGTCTTTTTGGATGACGGCCCCTACACAGCGGTGTATGACCCCGCCGTTCCCCTGGTGTTCGAAAACCTAGCCGTTGGCAGCCACACCCTTCGGGCCTTTGCGTCCCGCCCTTGGCATGAGAGCTTCAAAAACAATGAAGCCTATGCCCAAGTCACCTTCCATGTGTTCACCAAAACCGATGAGCATCGTCCGAGTGCTGCCCAGCCCCTGCTCACCTACAGCCGCCCCCAGGGTAGCTACGGCGCAGAGCCGATCATGCTCGACTTTTACCTCACCCATGCGCCGCTCCACTTGGTTGCCCGTCAGGACACAACCGACGACATTAAAGACTGGATGATTCGCTGCACCGTGAATGGTGAGTCCTTCCTGATTGACGATTGGCAACCTATCTATTTAGAGGGATTTAAGCCAGGGCAAAACTGGGTGCAGCTTGAGCTATTGGATGAAGACGGGCAGGCGATCGCCAATGCCTTTAACAACACAGCTCGGCTGATTACCTACGAACCCGGTGGACAAGACACCCTTTCTCGCCTAGTACGAGGGGATTTAAATGCCGATCAGGCCTTGAAGATTGTGGATCCCACCGCCATCCTCCCCAGCGATGAGGTTATCCCTCCAGCACGTTCTACCCAAGAACCGGCCGAGACAGCCACCGAAGCACCGGCAGCCTTCGACGATGACGCCCCGGCACCCAACAGTTCCCAACCCGACGCCACAAGCCCCGACGAGGATGAGGTTCAGGAGCCCGATCTGGAGACAGTGCCCACCGTTGAACCTAACGACGTACCAGATCCTGTGGAATCTGCACCAGAGCCTACAGACGATCCAGAGCAAGCTTCAGAGCAGGCTTCAGGGCAAAAATCTGATACCGCCAGCCCCAATACCACCAAGCTAGAAACGGTCGAAAAAGCTCAACCTCAACCGGAGCCTGAGGAGACAGCCGCCGAGGAGGATACGCCAGCGATCGCCCCAGAGGCGGCCGATCAGCCAGAGCCCAGCAGTTCACCCTCTAAAGATCGAGCAGAGCATGGGCCAGCAGAGCATAGGTCAGAGGATCTAAACGATCCAGCCGACGATACTGCCTCCAAGCTGGCCCCAAGCAGCCCAGACGCGATCGCCCCAGAGGCACCCGATCAGCCAGACAACAGCACCGTGGAACCGCCCAGCCCCTTAGCTGATCCGGTGGAACAGTCCTTAGTTGATCGTGCCAGTGATGATGCCGTAGAGGATGGTGTGCTCATTCCCTAGACGCCCCACCTTTTGCACGGCATGAATCAAGCAGCTATCTCGGCTGCATACCTACCCCGATGGTCTCCAACCCCCAAGCTGGAAACCGTCGGGGTTTTTACTGGGATAACGGTGGGGCGATCGCCATCCCCATGACCCGTACTGCCCTGAGCCACCAACAGTCTTTAAGAAAAGCCATCATTCATGAAGTACAGATGAACTATATCGCTTGTCGTTATCGTACATATGTACTATATTAAGGTAACTCCTGTCAGTCCCCTAGGCTGCGGGAGTTCATGGATTGCAAGAGCATCGTAGGTCAGCATTCTGACTGCGGCGTTCTTGTACTCGGCATCCTAATCACCGCTGTGCGGGGAACTGGGATGCTTCATGTTGCCTAGTTATCATTCGGCATGAACAGACCATGACCACCCATCCCCAGAACGTTCATTCTCCCCCACAGAGCAAGCCACGACGGTCGCGCCAGACTGCCCATACCAGAGTCAACCACTCTAGTACAACCTCCAGCCGGATCAAGGGCGATCGCTCTGCACCACCGTTTAACTTAGTCGCGGCGTTGATCAGCAGTGCTGTCATCCTCGGTGCAGTCGGACTGCTAGGCAGCATCACCGACCGCTGGCAAACCCAGGCACCTCCACTTCCCCATACCTGCAGCAGCACACCTCGCCCCCATCAAGCGCTTTCCCGTGAAACCCTGCTGCAGCTTTTGGCCATTCCCGAGCGGCAGGAGGCTAGCACCGTACGCCAACTCCTCAGCGAGCCCTACTGCCAACTACCAGCGATTGAAATTCGCGCCGGAGTATCGGCAGAGCGATCGCTCTATACCTTGGAGTTTGATCCCAAAACCTGGTTGGTGATTCTCTATGAAGAGGAGGAATATGCGGGCTATGCCTTTGATATTCAACCCTAGACTCTGGCTCTGGGTCATAGGGCTTGTCCTTGTATCTTGCGGTAGCCGCGATCGCCCCATCGCTCCCCGAGCCTTCACCATTCAACAGGCCTGGCAGCTTGAGCCAGGTAGTCAGATCGGGACGTATCCGGTTGTTGCAGGACTAGGAGATATTTCTATTCAGCTCAAGGGCGATCGCGTCTATGCCCCCTTTGATGGCCAGTTGCAGCCCCATGCCGAGAGTGATTGCCTGATTTTTTCGAGTCCGGAGGTGCCCGCTTATCTACTGCGACTGTGCGGCTTGCACAATCCTCGACTAGGCGCTGTGAAGCAAGGAGAGGCGATCGGCACGGGGCAACTGCTGCACTTTGCCGCGTTACGCAAACAGCCCGATGGCACATGGGCCCTAGTGGAACCCGCTAGCAGTCTCATTGAAGGACTGTTTCAAGATCGTTAAGGGCGATCGCTCGACCATTCCGAGACGTTTTCGGACTTGACCCAAGACATCGTCCAGCTCAAGTTGAGCGTCCAACCTTGATGCAATCGCGTTCACGATCGACAATCTCCCACCGGAGCGATCGCCTCGTGCCCCGTCTACCGTTCTGTTCTCTCAAGCTAGTGTCATCCATGATTGCCGGACTCACACCCACTCCACCATCATCTCGCGCAGCCTTCATAGCGATGCCAGCTCACGCCAACCCTGACGACTGGGATCAGCCCAGGCTGCAGATCACGATTCCCGCAGGTTTAAAGGACTGGATCCATCGCTGGCCCACCATAGCCATGGGTTTCCTAAACTACCTCCCCTCCTTCCTGCTCTCCATCGTCATTGTTCACCTAGCATTCACCGACATCTCCTCCCGCGATCGCCCGGTGGTCGTGCAGGTCGACGTCAGGGTCGTTCAACCGGTCAGCCCCCATCCCAAGGCGATCGCCCTCGACCTCAGCCAACCCCGCCTCACGCCTGCCCCCTCGACCTTAGCCGATGCTAGCGCCAACCCTGGAAGCCGGGAAGCCGCAGGCACAGATATGGGCGAGATTGTGGCCAAAACCCTACGCCTATTCAGCCGTCCCGAGACAGATGCACCGGAGGCCGAACCGCGATCGCCCCATCCAGATCTCCACCCCAGCGGCCTCTATGCCTGGATTTCTGGCGAACCCTGGGAGGGCGATCGCCTCTTTCAAGGCGGCACCGATTCGATTATTGCGAAGGCGATCGGCGCGGCAGAAGGAACCCGTACCGTGACAGGCGATCGCACCCCAGCTTATTACGGTCATCGCGATCCAGGGAATGGCGTTTGGAATCTTGGTACATTCTCCTACCAGCACGGTGCCCAGTCTCCCGAGGAGGCCGATCAAAAGCAACTAGAGCGGCTGTATAGGCAAACGCAACTGCTGCGATCGCTGGCCAGTCGTCGCAACCTAGACCTCACCCAAGAGGTGATCATCAACGGCATTGACCTAGCCAACCAAGCCCCGCTTGCGGCCCTGAGTGACGAAGGCGGCTATGTGGATCGCCTACAGGAAGCCTATCGCCAGGGCCACCGCGGCTCGGATGCTGTCCTAGAGGCGCGGGTGTATTCCTACCTCAATCCATCCACCAACCGCTGGGATGCACCGGGGCTGGGCAATACCTATCAGGGCATCAAAGCTGACCAACTGCGCCGCCAGCAAGCGATCGCCCGAGTCCTCGACCATAGCGGCATCATTGCCCACCAGCCCATTTCCAACCCTGAGCCTGCCACTCCTTTGCCCCAAGAGATTGAGCCTCAGCCTGCCCATGCTGCTCCAGCTCCTATCCCCACCTACGATATTGCGGCCGTGCCTTCAGCCGAGCGATCGCCCCACCCTGATCTAGATCAGCAGGGCGTCCTAAGCTTTGGCCTCCTATAGGTATCCGTACCTTTTTCCGGATCAAATAGATATCTGTACCTTTTTTCCGGATCGATAGGTATTGTCGTCACAAAGGGGGAGCTACATCGTCATGAACCTCATACACCCCGAGGCACGCCATAAACGTACTCAACGTTCCTGGATCCGTATCGCAAAACCCGCGCCCAGTGCCAAAGCCCCCAGCCAAAATTGATTCTAGAAAGGGAAGCTGCCAAAACCATAGGGCAGGCAGGTGCCCTGACTGGGCCCGAGCATCATCAAAATCGAGCCAGGTGTAGACCTTGAACACCCGCAACGACGTTGACCACCAACCCACCTCCTTGGCAAAGGCGATCGCCCGCCTAGGAAGCTTTTGATGATCCGGCACCAACTCTTGGTAGATGCTACGCTGAGCCAAAAATCCAAACTTACCTTGGCTATTGACACTCCACAGGCGATCGATGTCGCATAAATCCTGAAACTGCAGCTCACGGATCGACGATGGATCCAGACATTTCTGATCCTCCCGCTGCGTTAGCTTGAGTAAGATCACGAGCGTTTGCCGATCAGCATCTTGCCAGCGTTTCTGGGCTAGGGCAATCTCCAAGGCTTTGTAGTCGTCTGGAAAATCATTGATATGTGGAACTGAGGGCAAAGAGGGACTAACTTTGGTCTGTCCATCCTCATCCTTATAGCTAAAGGCCGCACTGGGTCGTCGCACCTCAACAGACGGCTCCTGGTTCGACGATTCGGGAGACGCCTCTTCCCCATCCCTCGCCTCCCCATCAGCAGAAGGCTGGTCAGAAGGAGGGGGCTGGCCTTCCGTTCGCACAGCGCTCACAATCGGATCTGTCAACATCGACAGATCCTTATCGTGGATACCCAAGTCCTGTTGTCGCTGTTTGAGATAGTGCTCGGCATAGGCTCCGGGGGGCCATTCAACCGCGCAGATCTCTCTCACCACATCTTGATACTGCTGACAACGATGTTGATACTCATCTTCCTCCTCTTTAACCTGGGCAATCACCTCCGCCTCAAAGCGAGTTGCTTCATCTAAGGTGAGGCCGAGTTCCTGCCGCTGAGACTCTAAATGATGCCGATCCTCATCGCGAATCGGCAGGGCCCGCTGGGTGGCATCCCAAACCGCTTTTTTATAGCGCTCCACCCAGTCTGGTTGAGGATCCGTCGGTTCTACGGAAAAGTCTTCTTCTGGCGGCAACTCCGGTTGCGATCGCTCCTCTACCTCTGACGATACCTCTGGCGATACTTCTGGCGATACCTCTGGCGATCGCCTCTCTTGCACCCCAGGGGTCGAGGGAGATGGATCGGCGGTCGGGAGGCGATCGCTCGGGGGTGGGGGCGTATCTTGGGGCTCGGGCGATCGCTCCTCAGCCAATACCACAGGGCGATCGCTTGGAGACTGGGGCGTGTTGCGGGGCACCAGATCACCCAGCCCAGCCGGATCAGCGGCAGACAGATGATCTTGGATGATACTCTGCTCCAGCTCACCCACGGTTAAAGGATTGAGATCCAAGGTTTGACGCAGCTCATTAAACCGCGATCGCATCTGTGGATCACGATGGGCGTTTTGGGCAACCGCCTCAGTAAACTGTTCTCGATACTGCTGCAGCCGCTGTTGGTAAGACAAATGTTCTGTGTCCACCGCTGAAATCTACTCCATGAGCTATGGACAGGCGATCGGTGAGGGCAGGCAGAGTCTGAGCCATCAGGATCTTAGGCATCAGAATCTTAGGCGTTAAGTGAGATGGACGTCATCCTCCTACCTTCTACCTCCTACCGGCTAATCTTCCTATTTCCAAGATGTTCTAGCCTCAATCCCCGATCGTGTTGGATTAAGCCAATCTTCTACATCTCCTTTAAATATGCCTGATATCCTAGCTCATCAAGCTGAGCCTGTTTCTCCATGACGCTGGTTTGTAGAGCTTGCCGATACTGCTGCACCTTTTCCAGCAGCGCAGCGTCATGGCTGGCTAACATTTGCACCGCCAGCAGTCCAGCATTCTGGGCATTGCCGATGGCCACGGTGGCCACCGGAATCCCCCTTGGCATTTGCACAATGGAGTACAGGGAATCGACACCGTTGAGGGTGCGGGTGAGCACCGGTACCCCAATCACCGGCAGGGGCGTGAGGGCGGCCACCATACCTGGCAGATGGGCCGCGCCACCGGCTCCCGCAATGATCACCTTCAGCCCTCGGGTGTGAGCGGTTTGGGCATAGTCCACCATGCGCTCGGGGGTGCGATGGGCCGAGACGATCGCCACCTCATGGGGTACGCCAAAGTCTTCACAGATGGCGATCGCCGCCTGCATGGTAGGCAGGTCGGAGTCACTGCCCATGATGATGCCAACAAACGGATGGGTCATAGAATTCAACACCAGATACCCCATGCGGGGCAAGCGACTGTGGGAAGATTGGAGCAGATCGGCGTTTAGATACCTGCCCATGGCTGCCCAATCCTCCACTATTATCAACGCTCGCCTGCCCGACCGCGACGGCCTTCACCAACTTTGCTTGACCGCTGGACGACTCACCCGCATCCAGTCCATGGACGAAGCGATCGCCCCCGATGATGCCAGCCTGGATGATGCCAGCCTCGATGTAGACGGCGACTGGATTTCACCGGGCGGGGTAGATCTCCAAATCAATGGCGCGCTGGGCCTGGCGTTTCCCGACTTAGCGATCGCTCACCTAGAGACCCTAGACAAAATCTGCGGCTTTCTCTGGCAGCAAGGTGTGGATGCGTTTCTACCCACCCTGGTGACCACCTCGCTGGAGAATATTCATCGCGCCTTGGCGGCCGTAGCAGCCTTTGGTAATCAGGGGAGCGATCGCGGCGCGCGCATTCTAGGCGTTCACCTAGAGGGGCCGTTTCTCAATCCCCAAAAACGGGGTGCCCATCCCGCCGAACATCTGCGACCCCTCACCCTAGAGCAGGTCTCCCAAGTCCTCGCCAACTATGCATCCTTGGTCAAAGTGATCACCCTAGCGCCAGAACTCGACAGCAGCGGCCAGGTGATTCCCACCCTCGTCAACCAGGGCATGATCGTCAGTCTGGGACATTCCCAAGCTACGGCAGAGCAGGCCAAACGAGCTTTTGACCAAGGTGCATCCATGGTCACCCATGCCTTCAATGCCATGCCCAGCCTGCATCATCGCCAACCGGGCCTCTTAGGCGCGGCCCTCACCCATCCCCAGGTTTTCTGCGGCGTGATTGCCGATGGGGTGCATGTAGCTCCCACCATGCTTGATCTACTCCTACGCATAGGGCGCGGCGGGCGATCGCCCCAGTCCTATCCCCAGGGGCTCTTTCTGGTCAGCGATGCCCTGGCTCCCCTAGGGTTGCCCGACGGTCGCTACCCCTGGGATAGTCGCGAGATTGAGGTGATTCAAGGCACGGCCCGATTAGCAGACGGCACCCTCTCGGGCACAACCCTGCCTCTGCTAGCCGGTGTGCAATATCTCGTGCGGCAGGGCATCTGTGCGCCATCGGAAGCGATCGCCCTGGCCACCCTAGCTCCCCGCCGTGCCCTAGGGCTCCCCGCTTGGCCCCAGCAGGAACCTATCCATCTCCTGCGCTGGAAAGCTCAGACCCTAGACTGGCAGCGCCTTCCCTAGACGATGTGGAGCACGTTACTGATTCTGCAGCTTTTGCCAACAGGCCTTGGCCCGCTGGGCATTGGCTTGGCTACCTCGGGCGGCAAACAACTGGGCGGCCCGCTCAAAATCTGTCAACGCACTGAGGCGATCGCCCAATTTCTGTTCCATGATGGCGCGGTGGTAGTAAGCGATCGCTGCACTAGGCTCTAGGCGAATCGCTTCGTGGTAGTCCGTGAGAGCAGCGGTGGCATTGTTGAGCTTTTGGTAGCTCAAGCCTCGGTAAAAGAAAGCAATGGCTAAGTCAGGCTTGGCCCAGATGGCCGCGCTATAGTCAGCGATCGCTCCATGATGATCCTCCATCTCTGCCCGAATTAATCCCCGATTGCAGTAGACCGTCGGCTGATTAGCCTCTAGGTTCAAAGATTCATCTAAGTCTGCAGCAGCCCCAGCTTTATCACCCAAGTCATAGCGCACCGCAGCTCGATAGGTATAGGCCAGCGCATCATCAGACGCCAAACATAGAATATGTTCAAAGTCAGCCAGGGCCCCGGACTTATCGCCCAGATCGTAGCGGGTCACGGCTCGGTTCCAATAGGCATCCAGATCGTTAGAATCCAGTTCCGTCGATTCAAAGCGATCGACCAAGCGTTGAATCACCAGCGAATCCGTCGTGCGCAACTTCAGTTCTAAATGGGGAAAGGCCGTTTGGGTAATCAGCGTATCCTTGATGCCCAATACCGCAAACTGTTGATCGGATACAAAGAAGTTTTCAATGGTACCCAAGATCTTGAACTGGAAATGCTGGGGATATTGGCGCTTGAGGGTGAGGAATTTTTGCAGCGTATTGTGCAAAGTCCCGCGTTCTAGAGGATTGATGAACCACCGCTGATTAATCACACTCAAAAACCGAGGCTCCGTGCGATCGGCCAAATGACACCAACCCATATCCAAATGACAGCCCCGATCCAGCATGGCGCGAAACTGGGCCAGCATGGCGTCATCTAAGTCGCACTGGCTCGACCAAGGCCAAATCAAAATCAGCCGCTCTTGGGTCTGGGCCAATGCCGCTTCTAGGGTGGCTCGGTTGTTGGCGATCGCTTCCGTCACCTGCGCAGAGGTTGCGGGCGATGGTGAATGACCGAGATCAAACACAAACTCATAGTCAGAGCCATCGGGTAGCGATTGCAGCTGCTGATTAATATCCGCCAACTCTTGGCGCAGCATCGACTCAATCCGCAACTGAAACTCTTCCTCCGAATGCACCGGCTCTAAGGTATCCAAACCTTCTCCATCCATCCCTGAGGGAGTCGTTAGCGCATGGGACTTACCGTTGCCGTTGGTGAGCGACATCGACGGCAACCGCTGCGGTGACGGCGGGCGCTGGCGCAGTTGGCGGTGCAGTTGTTGCCCCAATTCCTGAAGCTGCTGCCGGAGAATTTGCTCCACATGGGATCGCATTTGCGGAGCTGCGGGCATGTCTTGCAGTTGCTGCTCTAAACGTTGCACATCCTGCTGCAGTTCATCAGCCACGAGCTGCTGCTGTTGCTGCTGCCGCAACAGTCCCTGAACATGCGCCTGCAGCACCGACCAATCTTGCCTCGGCACCGAATCCTGCACCGCTCCCTTCACGGTATCCACCAAACGTTCCACGGTCTTGGATAGAGCCGCAATATCCACCGGGGGCGGCATGGAATCAAGACGCTGAGCTAAGTCTTGCACTTGCTTGCGCAGGGAAGAGACATCCACCGGCGTAATCGGTGACGTTACTTTTAAATGGATAGATTTCAGATCTTGGCGAATGGCTTCATCCACTTGAGCCTGCATTTCCTGCTGACGGTGCAGCGCCTGCATCTCCGCCACCAGCGCCCCCCAATCTCGCTTGGGCACCATGTCTGACACCATTTTGATCAGCTCACCCACCTCTTCCTTCATGGCGCTGGAGTCAAAGGGCGGCGGCAACTTTTGAATTTGGCGATTGAGATGACTCACCTGGTCTTGCACGGAGGTGAGCGTGGGGCGGGTTTGATCGGCCAGTTTTTGTAGATTGGCCTGAAGCTGCCCCACCTCCGATTTCAACTGAGCAATATCACTGCCCACACCATCGGTATTCACGGATGTGGACAGTCGATGGACTTGAGCGGTCACATGCCCGAGGGAATCTGATAGAGCGCTATATTGCTCAGCAATCTGCACAAGCTGTTCTGAGTTTAGGGTTTCGCTGCGTTTTTCCACCGCTTGCAAACGCCGCTGCATCTCTTGCTGCATTCGTTTGACGCCATGGGCAACCTGCTCCAGCCCCTCACGATTTTTTCGCAGAACCGACTGACGCAGATGGCCCACCGCCTCCACCGTTGGCAGCGATCGCACCTGCTGATCCAGAAGTTCTAAATGCTTGTTGACCTTTTGATCCACCTGGGCAATGGCGATCGCCATATCGTTGCCGGTCATGGCTTCCAGTCGTCGTCGATTGGCAAGGTTCAACAACACCAAAAAGGAGAGTGGCGCTGAGGTAAACAGCATCTGCTGCGACACAATCGATGCGACGGTACCCACCCCCAAGCCCACCAAGGATGCATATTCCGCTAGATTTAGCCAATGAAATTTTTTCAAGGTGTCCCCCGCTCATTGTGAATCATTGATTCCATGCCATGGGATCGCCTGCCCAAGGGCGATCGCCCAGATCCCCAATCCTGCCACGCCCCCCATGAATCGAACGGTGGCCCTGGCTTAAAATCTTGCTCTGTCTAGCCAACACCGCCGGCGCAGGCCACTGAGCGTCTATCCCTATCTTCCCCACCTAGCATGGAAGATCAGGATAGGGATCCGGGGAAATCCACAACTCCTGTCAACCCTGAGCAACATCCACGGCAAACCCAATTCAAGCCATAAAATAGCCCGGCCGTTGGGCCGGGCGATCGCTGATTAGAGCAGACGACAAACCTTAACGAGTAGGTGCATCAAAGCGCAGCACATAGTCGCTCACGGCCTGATGGCTACCGTCAAATTCAAAATCAGGGAAAGAGCTCACCGCCAGCGTGACGGTACCACTGGGAGGAACCGTACCCACCATGCGCGGATAGACCCCTTCTCCACCGTCGTCATCCACGGTGATCAACTGTCCCTCATCATCAAACCAACCCAAAACGGGATCAAAATTAGCCAGGGTCACCTCTGCCACAAACTCGCTGCCGGGCGTCAGATCTGGAAAGACCAAGAAATCTATATCGCCGGGCAGGGAATCAATCCCCAATTTCACGTAAAGCTCATACGCACCTTCCGCACCGTGAGGCCCTGGCTCAAAGGGAGGAAGCTCTCCTGGCCCCTGGCTCATGTATTCACCGGTAAAGTCAAAGTCGGGAAACAGGGTGACGCGCACATCAACCGATCCGTCATCGCCCACAAATCCAGTCAAGATGGAGCCCAGTCCGTTACCCACGGGACTACCGTCGTCGTTGAGATCCAGCAGTTCTCCAGATGGGTCAAAGATGCCCACCATGGTGTCAATGCCGCTGTCGGTGTTGTCAATCCACACCACAAAGGGCTCACCCGCAGGCAAATCGTCTAAGGTAATCATCCCCACTTCACCGGGGATCAGGGTTTCGTTAAAGCTATAGTCGGCACTGGCAGCATCCACATTGGCAACAGAGTTGGTACCAAGCTGAACGTAGACGCTGTAGTCTCCTCCCTGGGGCGTGAAATCACTGGGGGGCATGGGATCCATGCCGAACCCTGGATCATCGGTCATGCCGTCGAAGTTGAAATCAGGGAAGCCTGTTACGCCCAGACGAATGGTGCCGTCAGCGCTGACGGTGCCGCCCGTAGCCGATGCTAGGCCAGTACCAACGGGGCTAGCATCATCATCGGTTTGCAGAACAGATTCCCCATCAAACACGCCTAGCACCGTATCAACACCACTGGCGGTGTTATCGATCCATACGTAAAAAGGCTGGTTGGGAGGCAGGTCTGGAATGGTGTAGAAATCAGCTTCATCCGGCGACAGTTGTCCCGAAAATTGATAGTCGTAGGCCTCTAGATCAGTACCAAAACTGAGGCTGCCGAGCACATGGGAGGCACCGGCGGGCACCATTTCTCGGGTAGCAAAACTATCATTGGTGCCCGCCGTGGTTTCAGCTTCTACCACGGGATTGGCGGTGGCGACCATGGTGGGGGCGATCGCTCCCAAGGTGCCAAGGGTAAATGCAAGTAGCGTAGTCTTAACAGTCATAGATGGTGGTCTCTTAGGGTTAAAGCAAACTATAGAAGATGAACGTAACGCTCTAGGGTTGTGGTTGTGCCAGCCTCAATACCATAACAATGGATGACCTGAAGCACATGCTCCCATTTGATGGATTCAGTGCATTGAAAAGCTATTTCGCAGGGTCACACTCTTCCCCAGCACGATTTAGAACAGCATTGACAAGCAGCAGGAGCCACACTTAGATCTGGCACTCGCACAGCCGGCTGACGTTGCAATATCTTAACGCTCGGTTGTGATCGTCCCTGTTCCGGAAGAACAGCCTAGATAATTGAGGAAGCACATAAGCCACGATCGAGTTCAGCCCCTAGCGATGCAGACGGAGCGATCGCTCCTTGTAGTCGTTGCATCAAACGTTCCCATGAATAATAGCCACATTCGTCTCAACCGAGCGACCCATGAATGGGTGATTTATGCGCCCAGTCGCCGTCAGCGCCCACAAGACTTTCCCATCGCCAGTGAACTGCCGTCCAGCGATGTGGAGCGGGCCCGCTGCCCCTTTTGCCACTACCATGACGAACCCATTTTGCTGGAGCTGATGGATGCTACGGGTCAAGGCTGGCAAACCAGGGTGGTTCCCAACAAGTATCCGGCCCTGTCGCCCGATGTTAAACCGCTGCGATCGCTCACCGGCATTTATCTAGAACTGCCGGGTTATGGTCATCACGAAGTGGTGATTGAAAGCCCCCACCATGACCAAACCTTAGCAACCATGCCCCTAGAGGCCGTCAGCGCCGTGGTGGAAACCTATCGCCAGCGCTATCTGACGCTGATGGCCATTCCCCAGAACCTGTTTATCATCATTTTTCGCAACCATGGGCAAACGGCGGGAGCCTCCCTACGCCATCCCCACTCCCAGATCATTAGCACCCCCATTGTGCCGCGTCATTATCGCTGGCAAGAAGATGAAGCCCAACGATATTTTGATGACTGGGGGCGCTGCGCCTACTGCGACATGTTGGAATTTGAGCTGTGCGATCGCCAACGACTGATTGCAGACAATGACGAGTTTATTGCTTTTATCCCCTATGCAGCCGAGGTGCCCTTTGAGGTGATGATTTTGCCTAAGGTTCACAGTGCGGACTTTGGCACCATCAACCCCCAGCAAGTGGTACAGTTTGCCAGCATTCTTCAGCAGGTGTTGCTCAAGCTCCACCAAAAGCTCAACAATCCTGCCTATAACTTTGCCATCATGACCGCCGCTCGCTACAAGGCCAATGAGCCCCAGCTTCACTGGTCTTGCCAGATCCGCCCGCGTTTGGGTACACCGGCTGGGTTTGAAATGGGCTCAGGCATTAGCATTAACCCATCGCTACCCGAAGCAGATGCGGATTATCTCAACAGTTAGCGTCGCAGGCTTGCCCCCGTCTAGACATTTTGCCTAGGCAGGCAAGACTTCTAGCCGCCAGCATTGAGATGTTCGTCCAGCAACCGGCGAGCAGAGCATAACGTCATGGAACTCACCGGCAAGCGAGTCCACCGTCCAGAAGGTTGAGGCTCCTTGCCCAAGTGTGAAACAGGTTGAGACTAGACCGGTTTACATTCAACCGGCTCACCCTAGACCGGCTCAAAACAGAGTTGCCAAGAGCGATCGCCTCCCTGTTCAACAATTTGAATTGATGTCAGCGTCATCACCTGATTGAGCACGGGGTATTGATCCCCCACGGTCAAACCCGAGACCCGCTGGCTGTTGGCAGGGTAGGTCAAAACAACGCTGTAGCTCTGGGCATAATGTTCTAGCCCGTGAATGGCTGTGCTGGCATCCATGTAAGATTCCTCCTCTGTCGAAACAAAACATCCTTACCAAAAGGCTATTCGATCCGTTTTAAGAGATATCCGTAGACATTCTTAAAAATCCAGCGCTACCAGGCAGCGCTGACGATCCGCCGGATAGCGCAACATTTTGCATCCGGTGGGTTTCTAGGCAAAGATGTATATCTTGATTCAGACGCACCCCATCTAGGATGGAGCGATCGGCAGTCGTAGGGTAAACCACGTTTGATGGTCACCACTATCCACCTGGATCGTTCCACCCAAACAGGTCGCGAGTTTTTGAACCAGCGCCAGGCCAAGCCCTGTACCGCCGTGCTTCCAAGGATCATGATTGGGAACACGATAAAAACGATCAAAGATGCGATCGCGCTCAGATACCGGAATTTCCACGCCGGAATTCGTCACAACTAGCTCCAAAATGCCTAAGTTAGCCCGCACCGAAAGATTCACCGTGCCGCCAGCCGGGGTGTATTTACAAGCATTGCCCAGCAGCTCATGAAGAATGCGCTGGAAGTAAGGCAAATCTGTCACCAACAAAGGCAAGGATGGATCAAGAGTAAGGGTAAGGTTTTGCTGTTGCTGCTGCGCCTTCACCATGAAGGGTTCTAGGATATGAGGCAACCAGTCTTGTAGGTGCAATGAGGTGAGCACCAAGGGTTCTATGTCTGCATCCAAACGGGTTAAATCAAGTAAGTCATTAATTAAGTTGATCTCCCGATCTTCTTCGTCTTTGAGGATTTGAACGTAGCGTGCTAAGGGAGTATGTACCAACGGATCTGTTGATGGATAGGACTCATGGGGTAGTAGTCCCATCTGTCGAAGCTGCATTTCCAGTAAATCCGTCGCCATTTTGATGCTCGACATGGGTGTACGCAGTTCATGGGACACAGTGCTGAGAAAATCATCCTTGAGGCGATTCAGCTTTTCCAGCGCCAACACCTGGCTCTGGGCTGCTTGGTAGAGACGTGACTGCCGCAGAGCGATCGCACATTGCTTGGCAACCTGTTTCACCAAGCGCACCTCCGCATCAGTGAATACAACGTCACCCACGCGGAAGAGCCATAAATCCCCCAAAATGTTTTGGTCATCTGAGATAGGGCAAGCTAGCACGGTCAGATAAGGGTAGTCTTCACTAACGCGACGGATAGCTAAGCTGCAAAACTGACACGTTTGCTTCTGGAACAGAGTAGCATAGACCTCAGGATGGACATTGCTTTGAATCAAAAGGGATGAACCCTTCTGAGGTGGCAGCGATCGCACAAATTCGTGAGCGATTGTAGAAACGGTGCAGTCATTACTATATAGACCCGTATCACAACATTCCACGTCCAAGCGCTGCCCTAGCTCTAACACCACAGCTTCTAGGATTTGCTCTTCATCTAGGCTATCCCGCACCTTATCAGTAATGGAGGTGAGGGTGGCTTCAAAATCTAGCGACTGCTGAAGATCTGCCGTGCGTTCCTGCACTTGATGTTCTAAATTCAGGTTCCATTGTTTGACCTGTTGATGCAGTTCTGACTGCTGGAGGGCGATCGCCAATTGACTCGTCAAACGGTTGAGCAAGTCTTCTTCCCAGGGCTGCCACACATGGGGAACTGCACAATAATGTACACAGAACAAACCCCAGAGATTGTTCTCCCATGCAATGGGGACAGCCAGACTCGCCTGAATCTGCAGTTGTTCGAGCAAAGCTACATAACACGGTGCTAGGCGTGAGTTTTGAAGATCATCGATTCGGTTAACCTTACCAAGCTGATACTCATCTACTAAGGTGCCAGTAAAACAAGGATCATGAAGACTGCTGCCTAGAATCTTCTGCCAAGGCGGTACAACAGACTCGGCGATCATGTTGCCGCTCCAGTCTGGGTTAAATCGATAGACAACGACGCGATCAGCTTGCAGCAAGGATCGAACCTCATGCACAGCCGTCGATAGGATTTGATCTAAGTTTAAGGACTGTCGAATATGTTGAGTAATTGTATTCAGCAAGCGTTCCTGTTCTGCCTGCTGTAGTAACTGTTGCTGAGCATGTTTTAGATTAGTAATTTCACGAATCATAATCAGCACCGAGTTCACTTGGCCGTCTGATGAAAACTCCGGTGCAATGCGAGAATAAAAAGCGTGATTGTTCCCCAGCAGTGGAAATTCATATTCAAGGGTTTGTTCTTGAGCCTTTGTGAAGGCTAGATCCATAGCCGACTCCCAGCGCTCAACGACGGCATCTGGAAATCCTAGTTCACGACTGGTGTGTCCGAGAAAGTCTGAGGCTGACATCCCACTCAGTTCTGCGCCCTTGGGATTAGCGTAGAGAAAGCGAAACTGGCGATCGCAGCGGAAAATCATATCAGGAGCATTTTCGGCTAGGGCGCGAAACTCCTGTTCTCGCTGGCGCAGTGACACCTCTGCCGCCCGCTGTTCAGTGATGTCTTCAACAATACCAATGACCCATTGGGGCTGTCCATCTGCGTCATACACGGCAACCTTACGATTGTGGATGATGCGAAAACTGCCATCCTGGGTGGCAATCACTTCCTCAGGTACCTCTATCAACAGTCCGCTAGCGATCGCTTCTCGATCTTGAGATACACAAAGATCGGCTTGCTCAGCAGGAAATAAATCATAATCCGTTTTACCCAGCACGGCTTCTGGTGAATAGCCCATCAGTTGAGTACAGGCAGGATTCCAAAGCACAAACCTGAGGGTCTGGGCATCTTTGGCAAAGACTGCTACAGGTAAATGATCGAGAATACGCTGCAAAAACTGACGGGTGGTTTCTAACTCTAGCTCTGCCTGCTTGCGATCGCTAATGTCGGTATGGACATTGGTCACATACCATCCCTGTAGCTCTTCCTGCCACTGAGACGTGACAACGACCGATAACCAGCGCCAAGTACCATCGCCCCGGCAAAACCGATATTCAAATTGGCAGGGCACTTCCGCAAAGATCTTCTCAAAGCAAGGTGGAATGTGCTGTTCTATATCTTCAGGATGCAACCGCGACAACCAAAGCTGTGAATCTGCAATCAAAGCTTCTGGGCTATAGCCAAATATGGATTCACAGCCTGCCGAGCAGTAGTCATACCGATAGGAGCGATCGGCAAACACTTGGACACTCAGGATAGCAGCAGCCGTACTGTTGAGAATGGCGTTGAGCTTAGCCTCAGAAGCCTGTAGCGCCTGTTCTAGGAGAACGCGATCGGTCACATTCCAGCACAGACTCTGAATGCCAATGATCTGCCCATCGGCATCCCGCAGGGGAGACTTCAGCACTTGAACATAAGATAAGCCTCCCTGGGGCAACGGGCAGGTAACAATGTCATCTAAACCTTGCCCAGTGTCTAGAATATAGGCATCCTCAGCCGCAAACTGATTGGCAAGGTCTGGCGAATATAAGTCATGGACGTTGCGCCCCAAGACCTCGTCCTGTGGCTTGTTGAGTTCGGCTAAAAACGCTGGATTAGCGAAGGTAATGATCCCGTCTCGATTCTTGCGCACCAGAGCTTGAGGCATGGCGGTGGTCAAGGATTCAAAATAGGCTTTTCCTTGCCGTAGCTCCTCCTCTGCTAGTTTGCGATCGGTGATGTCGAGCATGATGCCCACCATCCGTTCCGCTGTCCCATCTGCCCCATAGATGCCTCGCCCTCGATTGAGCATCCAGCGCACCGTACCATCGGGATGGATCACCCGATATTCCACCTCTAGATCCGTCTGAGTCTCCAAAGCTAGGTTAAACACAGCTTCTGCTTCGGCTAAATCATCGGGGTGAACGCGATCGCGCCATGTTTGATAGTGACTTATCCCTTGCAGAGGCGATAACCCCATCAACAAAAATTGGTTGTCATTCCAGCAAGCCTCGCCGGTGGCCACGTTAAATTCCCAGCAGCCGGTTTTAGATAGATCGACTGCTAGCTTACGCTGCTCCTCACTGCGGCGCAGAGCTTGGCTCGTCTCTTTTTGCTCCGTGATATCGACAAAGGCGATCGCCACCCCATAGTCATCCAGGGGAATAGGAGCAGCACTCACACTGACCCAGCGAATCTGGCCATCCGGGCGCACAATGCCCTGCTCTTGCCCTCGAATGACCTGATGTCCCAGCAGCGCTTGGGTGCTGGCATAGTCTGAGGGCAGCATGGGACTGCCATCAGGACAGATGATCTGCCAAGACGAAGCATCATAGGTAAACTGGGTCAGATCTTCTACGGACATGCCCAAAATGTCCTCAGACGCTGGATTCACCTCCGCTAGATATCCCTCCGCATCAGTGATGGAAACGCCCACCGGCAAAATCTGAAAGAGGGTCTGATATTTTCGTTGGCTGTCTTGCAGCGCTTGCTCAAGCCGATGGCGATCGCTCAGATCCAAAATCACCGCATAGTAGCCCTGGACTTGCCCTCGGGAATCGAAATCGGGCACCAGGGTGCCATGAATATAACGGACATCGTTAGGAAACGGCACGGTTGCTTCATAGGTCACCGTTTCCCCTGCCAGCACCCGCTCAATATAGCCCTGGACGACCTTATAAGCAGCCGCGCCGATGACCTCTGCTACGGTTTTTCCGTCAAACTCCGCCGGGGTCTGCCCAAACCATACCTGGTAATTGGCATTGACATACCGATAGCGTTGATGGCGATCGATATAGGATATGCATACGGGCAGAGCGTCGATTAAGACATGGAGCTGGTCTTGATTTTGCCGTAAGGCAGCCTCAACTCGTTTTTGCTGAACATGTTCAGCCTGCAGCCGGTCATTGTGCTTCTCTAGGTCTTGAGCGCGCCGTTCAAGCTGCTGCTGCAGATCCTGCACCTGCCGCTCTAGCCGCTTGCGTTCCGTTATATCTCGCAGAATAGACAGGTGGTGATGGGGCCATACATCTGCCGTTGCCGCATAGTCCACATCCCGACGTGAACCATCGCCCCGCAGAATCTGGATTTCGCCTCGTGCCTGCCCATGCTGCTGAAACTGCTGCCATGCCGTCTCAAAACACAGGTCTGGCGGCATAAAGTTGGCAATGTGTTGCCCAATAATGTGCTCACGCGATCGCCCCAGCAGGTCACAGGCGGCAGGGTTAGCCTCCACATAGTACCCCTGATCATCAGCAATGAGCATGGCATCCAGCGACTTGTCAAACAACGCCCGAAACTGAGCGTTGCCTAGCCCAACGTTTCCCCCTGTCATCACTATTTGTTTTCCTCCTGATTCTGCGGAAGCAAACGCTCAGGTATTGGCAGGCTATGGAAGACTCACCAATTGCTGACTGTTTACATGGGCAACAAAGTTAGCCAGAAGCTGTAACCCTGATGTTGATGACTTTTCAGGATGAAACTGCACCGCCATCAGGTTATCCTGGGCGATCGCAGCGGTCACGGTTTGGCTGCCGTGGGTGATGCTGGCGGCGGTGACTCGGGCATCCGTCGGATCGGCATAGTAGGAATGCACAAAATACATCCAAGGGCGGTGGGGCAGGTCTTGCCAAAGAGGATGTTGGGGTTGGGTGAGATCCAGTTGATTCCAACCCATGTGGGGCACGGTAATCCCCGGTTCATAGCGAAAATGACGCACCATCCCCTTGACGATTCCTAGCCCGGCCTCACTGCCTTCTTCACTACCCTCCAGCAAAATCTGGAGACCTAGACAAATTCCTAAGAACGGCTTGCCGCTGGCCACCACATCCCGGATGGGCTGAATCAAATCTCGCGATCGCAGATGGCGCATAGCCGGGTCAAAAGCACCCACACCGGGCAGCACCACTGCATCCGCCGCAAACAGATCTTGAGCGGAATCGGTCACGTGGGTGATGGCCCCGGCTCTTTCCAACCCTTTACAAGCGGAATGTAAATTGCCCATGTCGTAGTCAATGACGGCAATCTGAGGGGAACGAGTGGCCATAGCTTACCCTTTCTGTAGACCTACCTTTCTACTATACTCTGAGGTTCTTCAGAGGCGATCGCCCCCAGCGGCACCTAACGCAAAACCCCCATCCGAGGATGAGGGTTCTGGTATCGAGGAGCGATCGCCCGTCGGTCTATCATCGGGCGATCGTCAGGTGATCAGGTCTTAGCGCTGCTTCGCCAACTTTTTGTTCGACACCTTACGCAAGCGGATAGACTCCGGCGTCACTTCCAGCAGCTCATCCGAGCCGATATATTCCAGAGCGCGCTCTAGGCTCATGTCTACCGGCGTTTGCAGTTGCACCAGCTCATCCCCGGTGGCAGAACGGTGGTTGGTCAACTGCTTGGTTTTACAAACATTGAGTTCCAGATCCTGCTGGCGGTTATGTTCGCCAATGATCATGCCCTTATACACCTTGGTGCCCGGTGTGATGAAGAAAACACCCCGGTCTTCAGCGTTCTTCATGGCATAGAAGGTGGCGGTTCCTTCTTCAAAGGCAATCAGCACACCGTTACGGCGGGTTTCCACATCCCCCGACAGCGGCCGATAGTCTAGGAAGCTGTGGTTCATGATGCCGTCGCCCCGCGTCAGCCGCATAAATTCACCCCGGAAGCCAATCAGCCCCCGCGCTGGAATCACAAACTCCAGTTGGGTACGACCATTGCCGCCCACGCGCATATCCTGCATTTCGCCGCGTCGCTGACCTAGGCGCTCCATGCAGCCACCCACCGCTTCTTCCGGCACATCTAGCACCAGCAGCTCGTAGGGTTCGCAGGGCTGCCCCGTCACTTCCCGGTAGATCACCTGAGGCTGAGACACTTGAAACTCATAGCCTTCCCGGCGCATGGTTTCGATGAGAATGCCCAAGTGCAGCTCACCCCGACCCGATACCGCAAACTTGTCTGGCGAATCGGTTTCATCCACCCGCAGCGCCACGTTGGTTTCTAGCTCTCGCATAAGGCGATCGCGCACCTGCCGCGAGGTAACGTAGGTACCCTCTTGCCCGGCAAAGGGAGAATCGTTGACGCAGAAGGTCATCTGCAGGGTTGGCTCGTCTACCTTAATCAACGGCAGCGCCATCGGCTCATTGGGACAGGTGATGGTTTCCCCAATGTTGGCATCAGCAAATCCTGACACCGCCACCAGGTTACCCGCCGACGATTCCTCTAGCTCAATCCGCTGGAGCCCTTCAAAGCCCATCAGCTTAGTGATCTTCGAGGTCACAATCTTGCCAGACTCGGTGACCAGTGCTGCCTGTTGCCCCGAGCGAATAGTGCCATTGTGGATCCGCCCAATCACGATCCGTCCGAGGTAGTCGGAATAGTCGAGGGTGGTCACCTGAAGCTGGAGCGGCTTGGTGGGATCGCCCACCGGCGGCGGCACATGCTCCACGATCGCTTCAAACAGCGGCTTCATATCCGTACTGTCATCTTCTAGGGTCATCTTGGCAAAGCCCGACAGCCCCGAAGCAAACAGGTAGGGAAACTCGCATTGGTCATCATCAGCTCCCAGCTCGATGAACAGATCCAAGACCTTGTCCACCGCCGTATGGGGATTGGCGCGGGGGCGATCGATTTTGTTGACCACCACAATCGGCCGCAGCCCTTTTTCGAGAGCTTTTTTCAGCACAAACCGAGTTTGGGGCATGGGGCCTTCGTTAGCATCCACAATCAGGATGCAGCCATCAACCATACCCAAGACGCGCTCCACCTCGCCACCGAAGTCGGCGTGTCCAGGCGTATCGACAATATTGATCAGAATATCTTTATAGTGAACGGCGGTATTTTTTGAAAGGATCGTAATACCCCGTTCTCGCTCCAAGTCGTTGGAGTCCATCACACAGTCTGGAACCTCTTCTCCCTCGCGAAATGTGCCGGACTGTCTTAGGAGTGCATCAACGAGAGTCGTCTTGCCGTGGTCAACGTGGGCAATGATGGCAACATTGCGAATGGGAAGTGTCATAGGTTCAGGGTAAGAAAACAGACTGTAGGGTGAATAGCGCAACGGTGTAGACCCAAACCGCAGTATCGAGGGGCTTTCCCCCGTCCTGCCTTGTCGGGGCATGGGAACACCATTGATTGGCTATACCAAACCCGGTCGGGACGTCACACTGTAAAGAAGCTGTAACGATCCTATCCTATCCTTTCTTGGAGCGAGTGGCGATCGCCTCCCAGAAATTAAAGGATGGAGGACATCACTACCAAGCCCAAGGTTCATCAATAAACCTCTATGGTTGGCACGGCCGCCGCTGGCTATGGAGTCCGAGGTTACCAGCCAGGAGCGATCGCCATGATCCCCACCCAGCACCTTGAAACAATGAGTATTTTTACTGAACAATTATGAGGATTTAGACCTAGCAAAGCTCGTCACTATTACCGATCATTTGGGACTAGAAACATAGGAGCGATAGCTACTGTTGATATCCACAGCTTTTTCCAGCTTTTCTACAGTCCTGCATCAAGGGTTGCTCGATGGAACATCTGACATAACACCCAGCAGCTAGACAGATCAGTACTCTATCAACTAGGTAGAAAGTCTCATTAAAACCTCTGATAAACCCTATCGTAAACTTTGATTTCGAGGTTGGGGATCAATTGGAGACAAGCGTTATTCTAATAACAAGGAGGTTAAAAACTCCTTTTCCAGAAACAGTTCAATATCAATAGATAGGAGGTCAATATCGATTTCCAGTTGAATTGGTTCCGGTTTAATCCAACAGCACCCAACCAGGTCGTTGATATTTCCTAGAGCTGCACAATAGAGAGGCTTGTTGACTACTAAAACACCTCTATGTAGACTCAATACTAAACAGGAAATCCCTCGATGTCGCCGTTCTGGGTGCTGTTGTTGTATGTATGGTATGGCGTCAATCCTGTTCGATCATCGAGCGATCGCCCACTCCTCTTCAGGTGCGATCAAAAAAAAACACCCCAGTGATCGCTGGGATGTTGAAGGAGAGTCGTCAGTTTGACGGATTAGGAAGTTTGGTTGAAGAAATTCGAAATTTAGACGTTATTGGACGCTGCCTGGGCGTTATGCGCTGGGCAGGTTGCCGCTAGCATAGGCATCCATAGCGCCATAGCCAGGGGTGCGGGTGCCGTAGTCGGTTTCTTGACCCGTGACGGTGATAGCAACCATTTCGAAACCATCAGAGCGCCAGTTGCGTTCGTGGATAGGCTTGGTTTGTTCACCACGGAAGTAGGCTTGGGTTCCGATCACTGCAACAGCGACCCAACCGATTAAGAACAATGCACCGAGAAGAAACATATCCATAGTTTGTATCCTTTGAAATGTTGAAGGGTTGACGTGAATTGAGTTTGGGCGCTAGGCAAGGGAGTCACATATCCCACCATCGCTTGCCTAGCCGTTCCGATCGGGAGTTAGGCAAGTAGCCCCAGCTTTTTACCGTTGTCCCGCGCTTGGCGAATCCAGTTCTGCCGACGGGTGCGATCGATACCAAATTTGTTACAAAAACGGGTGATGGCTTGCGAGTGAAGAGCGATCGCTTGACCACGAACCTTGATGAATTTGGGATCACCCATAACGCGGCGAACTAGGACAACAACTGGTGCAAACATGGCGCAACTCCTTTCAGGGATAGTAACAGTGAGCCTTTGAGAACCCGCCGTTGGGTGAGCGTAGAAACCTAGTTAGCATCATTAACTGCGGTTCTACTGATTCGGGCGGGGCGGCTAGCGGGGTGTTGGTTCACCTTGCTGCCTCATGTAAATAAATGTAACAGTAAATGTTACGAAGTGTCAAGCAATGTTGCCTAAACTTTAGTGAGATGGTAAAAGCAGGCTGTTTAGAACCCGGATGTGAGGGCTGGAACCCGTGGCCTATGGGGGCAAGTAGGCTCTTGGGTCACGGCGCGCATCCTGGGGAGCGATCGCTCTCTATATATAGAAGGCTTGTGTCAATGCCCTGGGGGGTAGATCAACGTATAAGCAAACCTTGACACATGGCATTGCATCTGCAGCGCAACTCTGTGATGATGAATACAGAAAGCAGATTTCGTTCATTCTCTTAGTCCTCACGGGTTCACCTCAGGCAAGAAGAGAACGGAAGTAGGGAGACATCCCGAAGGAACGCGCCTCCGTCCAACAATCCACAGGAGAGGCGACTATGATCACCACCGATTTGATGACAGGCTTAGAAGTTATTGCAGTTGTTACGATCGCAACCGGCTTGTTAGTTCCGCTGTTCTGCTGGGTGCTCTTCCACCCCTTGGCGACCCCATCAACTCTCCACTAGGGCCGCCCCTTCAAGATTGGATGACTATCATCCTCTAGTTCGAGACATGAGAACATAACGTCATTCTGCCCTGGGTTCGCTACGATCCCAGGGCTTTACTTTGTCCGGCAAAAAAATCAGCGTAGATGTATGGATCGCTCTACAACAAAAGCCAAGAAGGCTGAAAACTCTCTTCTTGGAAAATTTGCAGCCCAAGGTTATTGGCAGGATCTTTCCTCGCGTAGATGAACTAAGAGTAACCTGCCTAAGATCATCACCATGGCTGTGGAACTCAAGGATAAAATCTAAATAAGATATGTATTAGGGCAACGGGTTCAAAGCACCTCATTTTAATATCCTATTCCATCTGACTCAAGCTGTAAGATAGGCTGATTGCCCCCCGATAGGCTCAGATCTTGGGTAGATAGATCAACCTATGGCCAAGCTGGCTGGGTGCGCGATCGCTAAGTTGGAATACTTAAAACAGTAGCGATATTGTGACAGGAGGATTGGGCAGTCTAGATACAAGACTCCACCATCAGAGTTCAGCCCCCATTTCCCCGAACGTTCTTATAAATTGGCACATATCGTCAAACGGTTGAGTTTATCTTAATGCTACTCAAGGATACCAACCTATAGCCATCGTAACTGCAGTGGCGATCGCTATCAGTGCCAAGCTAGAACAATTGGCAATCCTATGAATATATCCAAAGGTCATGGAATTTATGGTCTCAACTCAAAAGCTTCAGATGCTTATTCTGCCTGCATTAATTTTGACGGCGCTAGGCATGCTACAAATCTTGTTTCCCCATGCACTTAGCGCATATGTTATTGATATCCCTGAAAAAAGGGGTGGTTTCATTCTGCTAATTCTTGAAGCGTTTCTCGTGTTGACATGGGGCAAGGTGGAAGGCACGATCTTAATTCTGATGGCGTTAGGACTCATGTCCCTATGTTTTTTCTCCTCCGACGATGAGCCAGAGCCAGAGCCAACGATTAAAAGAAAAGCCACAGTCGCAGCAACAAAAATGGCTTGGGTGGCTGGAAAACAGTATTTTGTTCATCGTCGCGAGAAAAGAAAATCCCTGCAAAGTTTATCTGATGAGTCTGACGATCGCTCCTCCGAAAATTGATTTTATAGAGAAGCGATCGCTCCTCTAAGACATCGATCCGTCAAGCATGTATGAGCAAAACCATGACGACCATAGCGATGCTCCCTCGGGAAAATGAATCAAGCCATACTCGCTAGGTCTTGGACGAGCGATCGCTCTCCGGGGTAGGATCATTCCATGAAACATGTTCCTCGGAAACAATTTGGTCAGCACTGGCTGCGCAGTGAGCGGGTGCTCAAACAGATCCTAGATGCCGCGCAGTTGACATCGAGCGATCGCGTCTTGGAGATTGGCCCAGGCACGGGTGTTTTGACGCGAAGTCTTTTGCAGCAGGCGGAAAGCGTTGTGGCGGTAGAGGTTGATTGGGATCTGGTGCGATCGCTGCGGCGGCAGTTTCCGTCAACCAGCCAGCTTTTGTTAATCGAAGCAGATTTTCTGAACCTAGACTTAGCGGCAGCGATCGCTCCATCTGGGCAAGAACGCCCCAATAAGGTGGTTGCCAATATTCCCTACTACATCACCGGCCCGATCGTAGAACGGTTGCTGGGCACGATCGCTAAACCGGCGGCTGTGCCCTACGAATCCATTGTGCTGCTCACCCAAAAGGAAGTAGCTCAGCGGCTTTGTGCCAAGCCCGGCTCTCGTACCTTTGGCGCATTGTCGGTGCGGGTGCAGTATCTGGCCGACTGTGAGCTGATCTGCACCGTGCCACCCTCTGCCTTCCAGCCACCACCCAAGGTAGACTCCGCCGTGGTGCGGCTCGTCCCTCGTCCTTTCGAAGCCGTGGCCACCCTCCCCAAACACCTAGAGATGATCGTCAAGCTAGGATTTGCCACCAAGCGGAAGATGTTGCGAAATAATCTGAAATCCATCGTCGATCGCGATCGCTTGGGTCATTTGCTGGAACAATTAAAAGTGTCCCCTCAGGCGCGGGCGGAGGAGCTGGGGGTTGCCCAATGGGTGGCGCTCAGCAATGTGCTATCCCAAGAAGCGATCGCTCCCTCCTCTGAATGAATGCGCCCTGTTCTCTGATCGTGATGGAACGTCCATGCAGGCCTATACACTGTCCGCTCCGGGCAAAATTAATCTATACCTAGAAATTATTGGCGATCGCCCCGATGGCTTCCATGAGATGGCCATGATTCTCCAAAGCATTGGCTTGAGCGATCGGGTACATCTAAAATCCATTGGCGTTGACCAAATCCGGGTGACCTGCGATCATCCCTTAGTGCCCAATGACTCTAGCAACCTAGCCTATCGGGCCGCTGCCTTGATGGCAGACCAATTTCCCGAAGCCTTTCAGCGCTATGGCGGCGTGGCGATTGCTATCGATAAACATATCCCCGTGGGCGCTGGGCTAGCCGGTGGCTCCACCAATGGTGCAGCGGTGCTGGTGGGGTTGGATTTGATGTGGAACTTGGGGCTAACTCAGGCAGATTTGCAAGAACTGGGCGCGCAGCTCGGTTCAGATGTACCGTTTTGTATTGCTGGCGGCACCGCGATCGCCACGGGACGCGGGGAAGTCCTGTCACCGTTGCCCAGTCTAGATTGCCTACATTTGGTGCTTGGTAAATATCGCAACCTGAGCATTTCCACCCCCTGGGCCTACAAAACCTATCGTCAGCAGTTTAGCCACACCTACGTGTCTGAATCTGACGGCATTCAAGGGCGGCAGCAGCGAGTGCATTCTGGGCCCATGGTGGCAGCGATCGCCTCCCGCAACCCAGAAGAGGTGGGTAAACTGTTGCATAATGATCTAGAAAAAGTGGCCCTACCGGCCCATAGCGTCATTGGCGACTTGAAAGCCGCCTTTGCTGCCTGTAATCCGCTTGGGGTGATGATGTCAGGATCTGGGCCCACGGTATTTGCGATCGCCCAATCCGCTGACCATGCTGCTCAGATCCAGGCCAACGTCCGGGCTAGCCTGCCCGATCCCAATCTAGAGCTGTGGGTGACCCAATCCACCGCCAGCGGCATCCATATCGCCTATCCGGGTGCCTAACTGCTATTTCGCTGAGCCATGAGGAACTGACTATGTCATCCGATCCCAAAACGCCAACCTCCAGTCCATCCAGCTCCATCGATACGCCACCCACGCCCCTACGGTGCCTCACCGGAGCAGCGGTATCCGGTGGGTTGGGTACGGCGCTCTATTTCCTCACCCGTTCAATTATCGATACCTTTGCCCATAAACCAGTCCCCACCGGCAGCCCCTTCGCAACTAATATCGCCATTGCTGTGCGTACCTTAGTCATGGGGCTCAGCACCTTGGTGACGGCCCTATTTGCGATCGCTACCCTAGGACTCATTGCCCTCGCTATCCAGTTGTTGATTCAAAATGGGCGATCGCCCCAAGCTGGCGAGGACTAAAGCTCCCACTTATTTTCTTTGTTACAAATCGAGCTAAAAAATCACTGGAAATCTGTTTTCCTATTTATTTGTAGAATGCGTTACGGCTTCGCCTAACACACGCTACTTTTTTTAATCCGAACGCGCAATCGATTAAACAGTAGTAGTTTCAATCTGATGGATGCGGAAATCTTACCTAATATCAGGCTATGCGATACCTGACATTACTTCGGACGTCCCAACGTCGTGATGTATAGCACCGCTTCATCGGCAGGAATGCCTAGAACTTCATTCACCGAATCATCAAAAAAGCCAGCAATACCGCTCACCCCTAGACCTAGGCGAATGGCACCCAGGTTCAGACGCTGGCCTAGATGGCCGGCATCCATGTGTAGGTAGCGATAGACGCGATCGCCATATCGAGCGATCGCCCGTTCTAGGTCAGCGGTATGGAACACCACCGCCGCCGCGTCGCGCCCTAGGTCTTGCCCAAGGCAGAGGTAATGCAGCTCTCGCCGAAAGTTTTTGAAGCGAATTTGTCGCAGTTCTTCGGCATTGGGAGCGTAGTAGTAGCAGCCTTCTTCCAGACCATCCACCCCAGATACGGCCACGAAGGTCTCAATCAGGCTGAGGTCGAAATAGTCGGGCTGGCGATCGAAGCTTTGGTCGATGTAGTGCTGGGGTTGGTAGGTGAAATCGAGCAGCGCCCGCAGTTCATCAAGGGTTAGGTCAGCTCCGCTGTAGGCGCGGGTGGAACGGCGCTTGAGCATAGTGGTCTCTAGGTCAGCGAGGCGATCGCCCCATTGAATTGCCTCAGACACCGTGGACACCTTCAGGCAAAAGGGAAAGTTGTATTTATCGGGAACAGGTTCGGCAGGCGGGGCTATGGGTTCGGGCTGTACCGGACGAGAGGGGCCAATCAACACTCGCTTAATGGGTGGAGCGGGCTCGGGATGAATCTGGGTGGCTTGGTGCAGATAGCCCAGGAGGTCACCCTCCGAAATTTTAGGATAGTCGCTATGGGTTTTAGACGGCAGGGCCGTGGCAGCGATCGGGAGATTTTGCTGCACGTCTAGCAGATCGGCGAGGGGAATGACGGCTGTTGCGCCTTCCTCGTCTGAGTTGAGATACATCAGTTGATTAACGGCTTCATCCACAAAGCCACCAATCAAATGGGGTCGATAGTCATTGAGGGCGCAGGCTAGTTCAATATTGCCCAGCAGATGCCCCGTATCCAAGAAAATGCGTCGATAGGCCCGAGCTTGGTAGCGCCAGGCCGATCGGAAAAAGACCGCCGTGGTTACCAAGGCCATCTGGGTTTGCTGGAGGGCAGAGTGCCACAAACAAGCATCCTGCAATCCCGACCACACTTCACTGTCCCAAAAATGCAGCAGGGAATGCGATCGCGGCTGATAGTTATACAGTCCTGCTGGCAAGAGAGGCGTGCCTCGGGAGATCAGGTAGAGTTCCGCCGGATAGAGACCACCGGCCGAGGGAGCCGACCGAAAATAGATCGGTTCGCCGCTCATGGTCACCATCTTCACCGTTAGCCCATAGCTGCAGAGAAACAGCCGAGACAGCCGCCGCCAGGCTTGGTGGGTGGCATCGGTTGGGTCAAACTCATCGGTTAGATAGGGTTTGAGATCCACCGAGGTGCCTAGCTTATAGTCCTTGAACGGAACCGGCTGCTGATTCCAGTCTAGGGGCTGAGATTTGGCGGCGATAGTATCGGGGTCATACTTGGTGCGTTCGTGATAATGGCGAGCGATAGACGGTTGAGAGTCTGGCGTAGCTGGCATAAAAGGACTCACCTGCGGTCGTTGAGGATGCGATTAGTTTGATCTTGACACGCCCAATCGTAGAATGTCCGAATGGTGACCTGATGTATCACAGGGCAGAATTCAGCCATCTACCCTGACCTTAGCGAATAGATCGGGCGATCGCCCACAGAGGTTTTTCCCATGGCACTGCCCATTCCCGTCCTGAATTGATTGAACCTATGTCTTATACCTATCGCCGCACCGTCCGATTTCGTGAAACTGATGCTGCAGGCGTCGTGTACTTTGCCAATGTATTAGCCATGTGCCACGATGCCTACGAAGCCTCTCTGGCCGAGGCTGGCATTGATCTCCCCTCCTTCTTTTGCTATCCCAAGGTGGCCTTTCCGATCACCAATGCCACGGTTGATTTTTTCCAGCCAATGTTTTGTGGCGATCGCCAAATCATTCAGCTTAGCCCGCGACAACTAGGCAGCAGCGAGTTTGAAACGCTTTACGAAATCTTCATCGATCCTGGCGAAGAACCCGCCCCTATGACCTGCGTGGCCCGAGCCAGCACCCGCCATGTATGCATCAATGCGATCGCCCGGGCCAAGGCTAGCCTGCCGCCGGAGGTGCTGCAATGGCTACGGCGCTGGGGTAAGGTCTTAGACGAAGACTTGCTCTAGCAGCTCTGCCCGAATAGCCCCCACCGAGGACGTATCCCACGTTTGCAACTTCATGCCCCTCATCCCCCAACCCCTTCTCCCAAAAAGGTAGAAAGGGAGCCAGATTCAACGTCTCTTGACCGACTTGGGCAAAAGATTTAGAAGGATTTAGGGTGTAGCTTGCTTCCCGCAGGGTGGGGTCACAAACCGTGGGACGCTCCCCCACCGATGCCCGCCGTCTCCCCAGATATCCCATGAGCAGCAGCGTCGATCGCTTTATTCAGCTCGCCCTCAGCAGCCTCCGCCGCACCGTCACGGAGGCGGTACAGCAATGGTTTGACCACCATCCCCTCATGGCTTGGTTTCTAGGGCATCCTTGGGTATCCGTAGCGCTGCTAGGCATCACGGTCATCCTCCTCTGGGGGCTGCTAGGGGCGATCGCTCGTCTGGCTCAATATGCTTGGATCAGCGCCCTACGGCTACCGATTTGGCTAGGCTGGTGGATCATTCTCCGGTTAGGACGCTTCCTCCAATCCCAGTGGATCACCTCCGTTGCCCGCCAACAGCTAGACGCCGACTCTCCCCAGCAGCGCCTCACCGATATCGCCCAACGCCTCGATGCCCTGCGGACAGAACAGGACGCCCTGCTCACAGAAGTGCGATCGCTCCTCGATCAACTTCCCCCCATGCCCAATCTGCCCCCCAGCAACGACAAAAGCAGTGATTAGCCCCACCAAGGTCTTGATCACTGAACTCAATCCACCATGGTGTAGCGTGCTGTTAGGCGAAACCGTAACGCACCTGTAGCTGAGCAATCACTCAGGGCGATCGCCCCCATGATCAATCCACTGTATAAACTTTCCTTGCTGCTTTTTGAGCAGTGTTTAGCAACAGGTTAATCTAAGAATAAGCAGTTAGAGACATTTCGAGGTTTAATCACGCTTCAACATACGAAATTGTCATCGGTGCCTACTCAAAAAGCGATCGCATTATTGTATCAATTCCGTCACTAATCTATAGAAAACATGATGGAATAAAACATCCTGTGATAGCCCGTTTTTTGAACCTTGCAGGAGCTATCTATCCTAGCAACATCCACGCCCCAACAGCCGCTTTAGTTCGCTAGAAGTCCTGCAAAGTAGATGAGATCTGAGGATCTTGATGACTGATCTGATGATGATTGAGCAGGCGATCGCCCTCAGCGATTGAGCCATTGAGGTAGGTTTATAGCAACCTTAGATCAACAGGTATCATCCTAGAAAACATCCAAAACTTTTAATATCTGTTGAGCCAAAGATCTCGTAGTCTGAACTGTAATAAAGCCCGTTTTCTCGAATTGCATTCGTTTATTCATGATGCTAAACGCGGACAATTACCATTCCAAACATTCGTGAAACTTTATGACTATTTATGGCAGTCATAGGGTAACCGCAGCTAAGGAATAAGACCATTGCTCAGCGCTTAGTACGTTACTTTGATTCCATAAAGGAGTGAGCGTCGTATGAGTGGCAATGTAGTATCTGGCTCACGAAATGTGGCGATTGTGGGGCCCTACTTGAGCGGTAAAACCACCCTGCTCGAAAGTATGCTTTCGGTGACGGGAGCCACCTCCCGCAAAGGGAGTATCAAAGACGGTAATACCGTTGGTGATGCAACCCCCGAAGCCCGCGATCGCCAGATGAGTGTGGAGGTGAATGCCGCCAGTACTGAGTACAGCGGTATTCGTTTTACGTTTGTGGATTGTCCAGGGTCGATTGAATTTGCCCAGGAAGCCTATAATGCGCTGATTGGCGTTGATGCAGCCATTGTGGTCTGTGAACCAGACAGCGATCGCGTCTTGACCTTGGCAGCCCTGTTTCAATTCTTAGATGACTGGGAAATTCCTCACCTGCTGTTCATCAACAAAATTGATAAGGCCCATGCGGGTTTTTCCGATCTGCTCAACGCCCTCCAAACCGTTTCAACCCGGCCCCTCGTGCTGCACCAATATCCCATCGGTCAAGGAGACGCCACCGCTGGGTTTATTGACCTAGTGACCGAGCAGGCCTATCACTACCACCCCGGAGCCCCAGCCGATCCCATTCCCTTGCCCGATGACTTAAAGGAGCAGGAGCATCTAGCCCGCCAGGACATGCTCGAAGCCTTGGCAGACTTTGATGATCATCTGCTGGAAGAGCTGATAGAAGAGGTTGATCCTCCTGCCGACGAAATTTGGAGCGATCTGAAGCTAGAGCTTGGGGCAGATTTAATCGTGCCCGTGTTTGTCGGCATGGCCGATCAAGACTATGGCGTGCGTCCTCTCCTCGATGCCCTCGTACGTGAAACCCCAGAACCCTCGATTGCAGCGGCTCGTCACCCCATTGCAGCGGCCGACGACATCCCTGTAGCCCAAGTCCTCAAAACCTACTACACCCAGCAGGGCGGCAAGCTCTCCCTGGTGCGCGTCTGGCAGGGTACGTTTCAGGATGGGGCGATCGTCAACGGTACGCGCTTAGGCGGCATCTATAGCCTCATGGGACAGCAGCAAACGCCTCTGCAGGTGGCCGAAGCTGGCGCGATTGTGGCCATGGGTCGCTTGGATGGCATCAGCACCGGCGCTACCCTGAGCACCGATGCCTCCGTTGCCGCTCTACCGCAGGCCGAGCATTTGATGCCGGTCTACGCCTTGGCGATCGCTCCCGAACGCCGCAGCGATGATGTCAAACTCAGCACGGCGCTCGGCAAGCTGATGGACGAAGATCCAGCGATCGCTTGGGAACAGCACGGCGACACCCATGAGGTGATCCTCTGGGGGCAGGGCGACATTCATCTCCAGGTAGCCCTCGATCGCTTGAGTCGTAAGCATAACCTGCCCATGACCACCCACGCACCTCAAGTGCCCTACAAGGAAACCATCAAGCAGGCGACCCAGTCTATCCACGGACGCTATAAGCACCAAACCGGTGGACATGGGCAGTTTGGTGATGTCTACCTCGACATTCGTCCCCTCGATCGCGGTGCAGGCTTCCAGTTCAAGGAAACGATTGTGGGCGGCGTCGTGCCCAAGCAATATATTCCCGGTGTGGAAATGGGCGTGCGGGAATTCCTCAGCCAAGGGCCCCTGGGCTTCCCGGTGGTGGATGTGTCGGTGACGCTCACCAATGGTTCCTACCACGCGGTGGATAGCTCGGAGCAAGCCTTTAAGCAAGCAGCCCGCATCGCCATGCAGGATGGTCTACAGCAATGCCAGCCCTCGCTGCTGGAGCCGATTCTATCCATGGTGATATCGGTGCCCAATAGCTACACCTCCAACGTGCTGCGGCTAGTGAGCACCCGCCGGGGGCAAATTCTCGGCTATGCCAGCAAGCCCAACTGGCGCGACTGGGACGAAGTGACCGCCTACCTACCGCAGTCGGAGATGCAGGATCTGATCGTCGAGCTGCGATCGCTGACCATGGGGGTTGGGTTCTTCCAGTGGCAATACGATCATCTGCAAGACGTCCCCGACAAGCTGATGGATCAAATGATTGCCCGTAGCCAAGCGGCTGCCAACGGCAACCATTAACGGCTGATCAACGGCTTCAACCTAGGTCGCCCATCATAGCGATCGCACCACACCGCTGGGGTATGTCAACGACTCTGGCGGTGTTATTCTGGCGATGTCTTCACGAAGGTAGCTAAGTTCGCTACCTTAAGTAGGCGTCTGTTTACCAGTTGACCACCATGCCCTTAACCTGTCATCAGCTCATCACCCTCCATCCCCAAGCCTGGGACTCAGCCACGGTGCATCCTTTTCTGGATCAATGCGCGAACAGCACCATCCAAACGCAACAGTTTAATACCTGGCTGGTGCAAGATTATTTATTTGTGGTGGACTTTACCCGCATGGCAGCGCGGCTCTTGGCGATCGCTCCCGTCGAGCACTATGATGTCTTGCTGAGCGGCATGATTGCCCTTAAAGACGAACTTCAGTGGTTTCGTGCCAAGGCCCAAGAACGACGGCTAGAACTAGACGTGCGTCCCCAAGCCACCTGCACCGAATATTGCGCCTACATGGGCAGTCTCGCCGATGCGCCCTACGCCGTGCAGGCCACGGCCTTCTGGGCCATTGAGCTGGCCTATAATCAAGGCTGGCAAAAGCCCGGAGCCATGGATGCACCCTATGCAGAGTTTGCAGAGCGCTGGGGCAATCCAGGCTTCACCGCCTACGTACAGCAGTTGGAGCAGCAAGCCGACCAAGCCCTGACCACCGCCCCTGACCTAGCCCAACAGCAGGCAGAGTCTGCCTTTCTAAAAATCACTCGCCTAGAGCGCGATTTTTGGCAGATGGCCTTTAACGCCGCGTAGTTTTGGCAGCAAGCCACCCCTCAACCCATGATCGCGATGAACGTTCCATCTATCCCCGTTGCGCTCACCATTGCCGGATCGGATAGCGGCGGTGGAGCTGGCATTCAGGCCGACCTGCGCACCTTCGCCATGCACAAAGTCCACGGCACCAGCGCCCTCACCTGCGTCACCGCCCAAAATACCCTCGGGGTGACCCGCGTGGATGCCTTGCCGCCGGAAGCGATCGCTGCCCAGATGCAGGCGGTGATCGAGGATATTGGCCTGCACGCCGCCAAGACGGGAATGCTGCTGAATATCGGCATTATTGAACAGGTTGCCCAATGTCTAGAAGCCTGGCAGCTAGAGCGCTTGGTGGTTGATCCAGTCATGGTGTCGCGCACCGGAGCCCAGTTGATCGACGACGATGCGATCGCCTGCCTGCGATCGCGCCTGATTCCCCTGGCCGCCGTGCTAACCCCCAACCGCTACGAAGCTCAGATCCTCAGCGGTCTTGAGATCCAAACCCTGTCGGACATGAAAACTGCTGCTGAGCTGATCTATGGCCTCGGAGCCAAGGCCGTGCTGGTAAAAGGCGGCAGCATGGACGCAGAATTGCGCGGTGTGGATGTATTGTTCGATGGCGATCGCCTACAGATTTTACGCACCCAGCAGATCCAGACCCAAGACACCCACGGCACCGGCTGCACCCTCTCAGCAGCGATCGCCGCCAACCTAGCCCTGGGTCACGCGCTCAACACCGCCGTGCGCCTAGCGAAAGACTACGTCACCACTGCGCTGCACTATTCCCTACGCCTAGGCCAGGGTCAAGGGCCGGTTGGGCATTTCTTCCCGTTGCTCAGCCCCGTCATCCCATCGGAACATCCCTAAGCACCCCGCACGGCCCTAAGCTGTCCTAAACTGACAATAATTATGAACAACAAGACGAACCTGATTGGCACCCAGTCTGAGGCACCCTCAGGGGCACCATCAGGATCGGTATACCCCCTAGGAGGAGATCTTCGTGCTCGACGAACAGGCCAAGAAAACTATGCTTCGCAAAATCCCCCACGGGCTTTATGTCTGCGGAGTTCAGGATGGCGATGAGGTCAACGGCTTCACGGCAAGCTGGGTGATGCAAGCCTCCTTCCAGCCGCCCTTGGTGGTCAACTGCGTGAAAAATGACTCCGGCTCCCACGCCATGATCAAAAGCAGCCAAGTCTTTGCCCTAAGTGTGTTGGAAGAAGGGCAAAAGTCCATGGCTCAAACCTTCTTTAAGCCCCAACGACGGGTCGGCAACAAGTTTGAAGAGGTAGAGTTTTACCTCGGAGAAACCGGCTGCCCGATCATCACTGACTCCCTCGGCTATGTAGAATGCCGCGTTGTTGGCGCTGTGGAACATGGCGACCACACCGTATTTGTGGGTGAAGTGATCGCCGCTGGCATCCACCGGGAAGGCAATCCGCTCCTTCTAGAAAGCACCGGCTGGCAATACGGCGGCTAGTACCGCAAGACAGAAGAACGAAGACAGAAAAACGAACATGAAGTCCAAGACACACAAGGTTTTTCGCCTCAACATAGGCGAGTTACTTCCACCTCAGAGTCCTAGGACTTTCTCGATCTAATAGCCCCGTAGATCGAGGTGTGAGTAGGTTGGGTCAAGCATCTAGCACGATCCAACCCCCACCCATCGATTCAACCGGTCGATCTACCATGGCTTGGCAGATGAGTCCCAAGATAAACCGACGTTTGACGTGATCACCCTTGACCTATGCCCTTAATCAAACTTCAAACTTCCCTCCCCTCCCCGGATGCGGCCGCGGTTGAGTCCCTGCTGAAGGATCTGTCCGCCAGTCTGGCCAAGCATTTGGGTAAACCCGAGTCCTACGTGATGACCTCCTTTCAAGCCGACATCGCCATGACCTTTGGGGGCACCACCCAACCCACCTGCTATATCGAAATTAAAAGTGTGGGCACCATGGGAGGCGATCGCACCCGCGCCATGAGCCAAGATTTTTGCGCCAAGATCCATACTGCCTTGGGCATCCCAGCCAATCGCACCTACATCGAATTTGCTGATGCCCCAGGAGCCATGTGGGGCTGGAATGGTTCCACCTTTGGCTAGGCACGTTAAGAGACGTTATCAATAAGACAACCACTAAATCATGATTTCGCTATGCTGAGAGCAGGCTTGTCCGTTCAGCACGTTTTAGTCAACCTGCTTTTTGATCATGGTGTGATGAAGTTTGATGAATGCGGACAGGTACCCCTTGCCCAAAGCAGCGCCATGCTGAATCCCTCGCAATCTGCCAAATAGGCAGTGACGTATAGATAGTAGGGAATGGGTTTTCAACGAGCACCTGTATCACCTGGTTTCGACTTATCAGGAGCTGAGCACAGTTGCGATCGCCCTGATCCGTATTTCATTTCTCTTAGGTACCTATGTTAAAAGCCCTCCTATTTGATCTTGATGGAACCTTAACCCACAGTGATCCGGTACATTTTGAGACTTGGGCAGAGCTGCTAAAGGGCTATGGCTTAACCATCAACCTGGATTTCTATAAAGTACATTTCAACGGCCGTCTGAATGAACATATCATCCAAGACCTGTTGCCCCAACTGTCTGTAGATGAAGGTATTCAGCTTAGCCGCTATAAAGAAGCTGAGTTTCGCCGCCGTGCGGCCACGGTTCTCCGTCCCCTAGCCGGTCTAGATGTGCTGCTGCCCTGGATGAACCAGCGTGCCCTCAAGCGCGCCGTGGTCACTAATGCTCCCCGAGATAATGCTTACTTCATCCTACAAACCCTAAATTTTGACGAGATCTTTCCGGTAGTAATTTTGGGGGAAGAACTGGAGCGCGGTAAGCCCGACCCCTTACCCTATACCTTCGCCCTCGATGGTCTTGATATTGCCCCAGAGGAAGCGATCGTGTTTGAAGACTCGCCCTCCGGTGTGCAGGCCGCCGTGGCAGCCGGCATTCCCACCGTGGGCATTGCCTCCAGCCAGCCGCCGGAGATTCTCTATCAAGCCGGAGCTACTCTCGTCGTGTCTGACTTCAGCGATCGCCGCCTGTTTGAACAACTCCTAGAGCCAACGGAACCCTTGCTTTCTGTCTAACCATCAGCCCATTTCTCTGGATCCCCTCATCCAGAGGTCGTGGCCATACCGGATAATAGAATCATTGGTAATCCTATGGGCATTGCCAAGCATCACCGTGGGGCAAGGCTACACCCAGATTCCCAGTCGCCTAGACAACACCTCACGGGTAATCATCCCTGCGCAATGAAGGAGAACGACCGTGCTACTATCCAAAGGCTTTGAGGTTGAGATGTACACGGGCACCCCCCAGGGGGAGATTGTGGGACTCTCGGATAAGATTACCGCCGCCCTGCATGGCTTCGTCCGCGAACCCGATAGCCGCAATGTGGAATATACCACTCCCCCTCTCTACGGCTACGATCGCCTCCTGTGTAACCTCGTGCGCCCCCGCCGCGACCTGCGCGCCTACCTGCAAACCTTAGGAAACTACACCATCCACCCCGGCAGCACCCTCTCCCTCGGCGATAGCCAACGATTTTGGCGCTCCGACCCCAGCAATCCCTACCACGACTACATCGAACAAACCTACGGAGCCACGGTAGTCACCGCTAGCATCCATATCAATATCGGCATCGAAGATCCAGAGATGCTGATGCGGGCCTGTCGCCTAGTGCGATTAGAAGCGCCGCTATTCCTGGCCCTGAGCGCATCCTCACCCTTTTTAGATGGTCAGGTGACCGGTGCCCACTCGCGCCGCTGGAGCGTTTTCCCTAAAACTCCCGCCCAGGTACCGCTGTTTACCAGCCATGACCACTTCATTCAATGGACGGAGCAACAGTTGGTGCTCGGCACGATGCAAAATGTGCGCCACCTATGGTCATCGGTGCGACCCAATGGCGATCGCCGTCCCTATAACCTCAACCGTCTAGAGCTACGCATCTGTGACCTCGTATCTGATCCGATCGCTCTCTTAGCCATCACCGCTTTCCTGGAAGCTCGACTGATGCAGCTCTTTGACCAGCCCGACCTCGATCCCCTGGTGAGCAGTAGCCTATCTATCGAAGAACTAGGGGCGATCGCTGATGATAATGAACAAGCTGCCGCCTACCACAGTCTCGATGCCGAACTGCGCCACTGGCAGGATGGTCGCACCATCATCGCCCGCGACTGGATTGAGGAACTCTACCCAGAACTATGGGCGATCGCCAAGTCTCGGGGCTTTAGCTGCTTTTTATCTCCGCTGAAGAAAATTCTCCGGGAGGGGAATGAAGCCCAGCGCTGGCTAGCGGCCTATGAGCAAGGGCAGGATATCCGCACGATCATCCAGCAAGGCATTCAAGACATGAGCGATCGGGAAGCGATGCTGGAAGAACAAATCTGTCAGGGCATTGCCGCATAGTTAACCCGGATAAACTAGAACTGAAACATCCAAGCTTTCCTTCAACTCACTCGTTCAAGCCGTTCAGCCAGCCAAACTTTAACAATTGATTCGCGAGTCACTCCAAGCCGTCTTGCCTCCCGATCTAATGCCTCCAGCATCCATTCAGGAAAATCGATTGTCACCGCTCTAGATTCATGTCCCGGGCGACGAGCTTGAGCGAGCTCCAAACATTCAGTCATTGTTTCACCTTGCTCAAAGCGCTGATCAAATGCTTCTGCCTTCATAAATATCTACCTCCTCTATTCGTGCCCGTCGAACGGATATGATTCGGACTCTTGATTCTCGATAGGTAATCACCGCTGACCAATGTTTAGCCTTAACTTTACCGATCACTAAAAACCTGGCTTCATCCTCGGTTCTAGCAGGGATTTCAATACGATCAATATCCATCCACAATTGTTGAGCTTCTGTAAAGTCAATGCCGTGCTTTTGCTGATTAGATTGACTCTTGTGTAGATCAAACTCAAACTCCATGTCCCTGTCAATTGGCTCACCTTGTACAGGTCAGCATGTCCCCATTCTATCGAATTATGATTCAGGTTCCCTTGGTGCTTCTACTCCGTTATGGCAAACTCTATAGCGATCGCTCCCTTCATTACCCATATCATACCCAAGGAGCGATCGCATAGAGCTTGGGTAGCTCAGGAATGAGCGCCCAACCATCCAATCCAATAACCTTAGGGCAAGCACGTCTCCTTATTCTTCCTGCTCGATGATTGCTCTGATTTCATCTGCATCAATATCAGCCTGCTCAGACTTTAGATAGATCGTCAGAAGAATAATTCCAGTCGTAGTTTGAAGATAGTAAATCAGGCGATATCCACCACTTTTACCCTTCTGAATATCCGTGTTGCGAATGCGAACCTTGAAGACCGAATAACCGATGTTCGAGATTTGATCGCCAATGATATTGCCGTTCTGGAGTTCTTCAATAATCGGTTGAACATCCTGGTAGATGCTGCGATATTTTTTTTGCCAGAGTTCTTAAATTACGAGTAAAGATTCTAGCCGCTTCAACCTGTACGATCGGTTGATCAGTCATGCTCAATCCCGTCCCAAAGTTGGGAAACGGGTACGGTTTGTCCGGTCATAGCTTCGTGCCAAGCCTGTCGAAAATTCGCCAGGATTTCATCTTTCGAAACCCGATCGGATTCAAGCTCAGTTTCACCAATCAAAATGATCACTTCGACTCGACCATTCACATCCACAAGAGGCTGATCTAGATGAATCTGCCCCCACTCATCAACGCGACCTATGGCCTTAACT
Source organism: Leptolyngbya sp. CCY15150 (assembly GCF_016888135.1). NCBI lineage: Bacteria > Bacillati > Cyanobacteriota > Cyanophyceae > Leptolyngbyales > Leptolyngbyaceae > Leptolyngbya > Leptolyngbya sp. CCY15150. Next base: position 67,667 of record NZ_JACSWB010000244.1, on the reverse strand, counting down.
GCTCTCATGGCGCTTAACTGCATTTAGTTTGGTACTCAAAATTATAGCAGTCGTACATCAGCCACCAAGTATTGCGATCGCACCTCTTGTAGACAGAATCGATCGAGAAGGGGCGATCGCTCTCCTAACCCAAAGAGCGATCGCTTCTTAGCTGACTTGACTTACTGACCCACCGATGCCGCAACCGGATCAGGAACAGACTCATCCTTAGCTGCCTTCAGAGCTGCCAACTGTTCCTCAATTTCCTGACGAACAATATCGCGATATTCTAGGAAATGTTCATTGTGGGCGCAGACGGTTAGGTATTGAACTGCCACCTCAGGGTTCTGCTGCAGGATACCCCAGAGATTACGCCAAAATTCCCAGCGGGTGCTGCGTTTCATACCTTGCCGCCAAATGACGATCAGTAGGGCACGCAGATCCACTAAGCTGGGCCACTGGAATGCTAGTTTATAGCGTGGCTTACCCATTTTCAGGAAATAGCGATAGACGCGATTCAGATACGTATGAGGTTCATAGAGCGTGCTGAAGGCCTCTACATATTCCTGGGCAATTTGTTCAATCGGGCGAGTCGGTTCGAAGTTCATCAAGGTAGTTTGGTTGATGCCCGCTTCTTGACCGAGTAAGCGTCCTTCTTTTTCTAACCGATGCCACAGGGCTGTATTCGGTAAAGCCTGGAGCATGGCAAAGGTAGTGGCAGGAATGCCGGTTAATTCAACGAAGGTAACAATGCGATCGCCGGCCCCAGCTTCTTCGTTATCAAAGCCGATGATAAAGCCCGCCATCACCCGGAGACCTGCAGCCGTGATCTTATCAACGGAATCAGCTAAGGAATCGCGGGTATTTTGAAACTTCTTGGTGAAGGTAAGACTTTCTTCGTCAGGCGTTTCAATGCCTACGAAGATCGCATCAAAGCGACAATCGGACATCATAGCCATCATCTCTTCATCCTGAGCTAAGTCTACCGATGCTTCGGTGACAAAGCTGAAGGGATAGCCGCGCTCCTGCTGCCAGGCTTTGAGCGCCGGCAGTAAGAGTTTTACATTGCGCTTATTGCCGATAAAGTTATCGTCTACCATGAAAACGCTGCGCCGCCAGCCGAGTTCATAGAGATAATCTAATTCTTTGAGCAACTGCTCGGGCGTCTTGGTGCGGGGTTTACGACCATAGAGAACAATGATATCGCAAAATTCGCACTGGAAGGGACAGCCTCGGGAAAACTGCACGGACATCGAGTCGTACTGATCGAGGTCGAGCAGGTCGAAGCGCGGCACGGGGGTATGGGTCACGTCTGGCTTTTCGCCACCGGAACGGAAGACACCGCTGCGATCGCCCCTTTCTAGGGCTTCAACAAACATGGGTAGGGTAATTTCCCCTTCATCCAGCACCAAGAAATCGGCACCGGCAAATTCCATATCCTGGGGAATGGAGGTGGGATAGGGGCCGCCCACCGCCACGAGCTTGCCGCGCCGCTTCGCTTCTTGCACTTGGGCAATCATGTCGTCTTTTTGCACAATCATGCCGGAGAGGATGACGATGTCGGCCCAGGCCCATTCTTCTTCCGTGGCTGGACGGATATTGCGATCGACGAGCTTGAAGTCCCAGGTTTGCGGCAGCAGGGCTGCAACCGTGACCAACCCTAGCGGCGGTAGCAAAACTTTGCGATTAACCAGTTCTAAGATTTTCTCGTAGGACCAAAAGGTTTTTGGAAAAATGGGATAGATAAACAGTGCTCGCATGGGTTTAGCCGTTCCTCACAGTACCGTTTGCTTCATTGTAGGGTAACCGCCCGCCTGCTGTTGTTTCGTGCAAAACGCTACCCAGGGGAGATTGACTGAATGCCTTGCTCCATCTTTGATCTAGCTTGGCAACCCTAGGGCGATCGCGACAGGTTATACAAAAATACTAGGCTGCTATAAAGATGGAAGGCGGGATCCCAGGTGCTCTCGGATTTACGCAGCAGGTCTAAATAATGGGGCAGCCCCATCACTAGATCAAGTTGGTTAATGGCGCTTTCTGCAAAGGGTGTGAAGTCTGACCACAGGGGGACGGCATCTAGGGTGTGATCGAGAAACTGCGATAGGCGATTCCAGCTCAGACGCAGCGATCGCCCTCCCATAGCCGCATCATCCTCAAACATCACCCCCGACTGAAACTGGTAGGTGCAGTCGCAAAAGCGCACGATGGAGTTGCGCCCTGGAATATGCAGGTCATACACCTGGGCATAGTCTTGGGTGGCATCTTTCCGCCGCACCTGCCGCCGCGAGTTGAGGTCTACCACCTGTTCAAAAATGGGCAGCAGGCCCTTAACGCGCTGGGTGACTTCTGACCAGGCAAAAGTGAGCGCGCCGGTTTGGCCATGCTCGTTTTGGCAAATCACCGTAGACTGGTTCGACAGATCTTGGAAATACTGCACCCGAAACACATGCAGTTGACGAACGGCATCTAGGGGTTGCCAAAAGGCGGGAATGCCCGCATCACGCAGCTCTTGGCCATACACCTGCAGTTCGCCGATCGCGCCCATGCGGTAGAGCCGCCAACCTCGGTTGGGCATCTGAAAGCGGGCGGTGTAGGGATCGAGTTTAAAAATGCGGGCAAAGTGCTGGGCGGCGGTCTGGCGCTGGTCTGGGGCGATCGCTTCTAGGATCAAAAAGCCTGGTTTGCTGTGATCCGGATCGGCCGTGGCGGCGGCGATCGCTTGCCGGCGCTGGTCTTGGATCTGCTGTTCAAGTTGCTCAAGCCCTTGGCGAGCCTGCATGGCCAGCTTGGGGTTGGTGGTGGCCTGCAGCACTTGACGATAATATCGCTCCGCCGCTTCGCCGTGATTCGCAACGGCCTGCAGCTTGGCGGCATAGAGCAACACGCCAGGATCGGGGGGCGATCGCTGCAGTAAAGGCTTGATCAGCCGCGCCGCTGTTTTATAATCTTTGCTCTGAAAGGCAGCAATGATGGGATCTAAGTCGGCATGGGCCATAGGACTCCACCTCGGTATAGGTACCCAACCCTTGGGCTGTCTTAGTATGGCTCAGGGTACCCATGGTTCACAAGGGCACATCCCTCCTGCCTACCTAGTTCTCCGAGGTGTAAGGAATCCACCTAGGTGCTGAGGTGGGAAACCTTGTGTGTCCTGGAAGTCCTTTTCGTTTTTCTGTCTTCGTTCTTCTGTCTTGCGGTACTAGCGACCCACATGGAGAAAAATCTCGCCGCGCTGGGCGGTGGAGTCGTTGCCGTAGCTGGTGAAGGTGATCTCGTCTACGTCGGTCACTAATGGCGTTTTAGGGCTGGTGATGAAGGAGAGGAGGGGAATTTTTTGGGCGATCGCCCCTCGCAGCAGACTCCAATTGAGGTACAGGTAGCCGTCGTTGGGGGTATGGAAGGAAGCGATCGCTCGCTGAAACGTAGCATCCCCCAGAAACGATTGGGTGGGAGCCGCTAAGGCCGCCTGCATAGCCCTTAGGGAGCTGGCCACCACGGTATAGTTGCCCAGGCTGGTATAAACGCCCTGCACCTGAGCGGCAAGCTGCAGTTGGGGTTCACTAACCGGCTGCAGGGTCGCCCAAGCGGTGATGGCCTGTTCACCCAGGGGAAAGCGCCCGAGGCTGACGCCCTGCTCGGTGGCGACAGCATCTAGATTCTGCAGCACCTCGGCTAAGTCGGGGGAGGACTGGGTCACCAAGACCCAATCGCTAAAGGCAGGCGTAGTGGGCAATAGGGCGATCGCATATTCCCCGACTAAATGGGACAGAATATCCTGCGGTAGGTCAATCCCCCATTGGGTTTGGCGATCGCTCACCAGGGAGCCTAACCATTGCTGCGGCAATCGGTAGCCCGCCAGCCCGGCATTGAGCTGCTGCCAACTGCTGAAGAGATCCACCCCCGCCGCCACCAGCGCACTCTGGCGAGGGATGTACTGCAACGCGCCCACGGGGGCAGAGAGCAGCGGTTGGCTCAGGGGCATGTGCTGCCCGGCAGCGGAGAAGAGAGATCCTTCGATCACCAAGCCCCCGGCCGTCGATCGCACGCCCGCTAGCAAACTGGTCAAAAGGGGAAAGGGAGCCGGATCCGCCGACGGCACCAGCCAATCGAGCAACTGCGGTACGTTCACAAACACCACCGCTAAGCGATCGCCCCCATGGGCCAAGGCTTCCTGGTAGCGGCGATCTTGGGCGATGCTCAAATTGGTCACCTGCACCGTATTCAGGGCCTGCTGCAGCACCTTGGGGTGATTGGCTAGCAGCACAAAGGAGTCAACGGTGGCGCTGGCCAGGGTGGGCGCTTGATCTGGATCGCTGGGAGCATGGGTGGTAATGGTCACCCCGGCGTAGCGTTCAAAAACGAGATCAGAGCCAGCGATCGCTTGATTGCGCCAGAGTTTTTGCACAAATTGCTCCGATCGCTGCAGGTCGGTGCTGCTCAGCGCCAGCAAATAGCCCGGTTGCTCGCCGTTGTCAGGATTGCGATCGAGGTCGGCAGTGGTGACTGCCAGGGTGACTTCATCGCCCACCCAAGGCTGGATATCGCGGCCATAGCTCAGCCCCGTATCGGCTAACCAAGACTGTGTCAGTTGCTCGGCCGAGAGGGGCGATCGCCCTTGGGCAACCAGTTGGGCATCGATGGCGGCTAGTTCATCCGGACGCACCAACACCGACACCATCAGGGGAGCCTGCTTAGCCACAAACATCGCGGCCTCAGGACTTGACTTACCCTGAATCTCCGCAAGCGGAATCGTAGGACGAAGGTCAGTTGTGCTGCAGCTTGATAGCCCCAAGCCCGTCACCGCCACCGTCAGCAGCGCCAGCAGGGAAACCAAAAAACGAACGATCATGCTTGCTCATCCAGTCCGTGAGTGGGGCGGGTTTTCCTGAGAAAACGCCACCCCCTAGTGTAGTGCTGAGCGGGAACCCCAACGGCGATCGCCACCCATCGTCTTGGCTAACCCATCGTCTAGATCGCCCATTTAGACCGCCCATCTAGACCGCCATGCCCTACTCCACCACCTCTAATTCTGTATCTCGCAGATGGGCCTTAAATCTACCGTCGAACTTCACCAGCCAAGGAAAGTTTGCGCTGATGGGCTTGTCTTTCCATTGGCTAGCCAACCCCACAACTTCGCCTTCTTGCCCCTCTAGATCAAAAGGCTGGTTGCGATGTTTGGGGTGATGATAAACCACAACGGATTGACAAACTCGGACGCGATCGCCAACTTTCATAAATCTCTGTATCCCTCGTTCAACGGTGCACAATGCCAACGTACCCTTCACCGCCCCTGCAACATTAGCGACCTACCCCACCTCCATACTTAGACGCTAGGGCAAGGCGATCGCCCGCCATCCCTACATCCAGCCCATCATGACAGTCAGCACAACTCTGAGGCAGGGCGGAAAAGAACCTCTATTATCTTTGCATAGGATGGGTACCCTTGAACGATTGGCGGCTGGAGCTAGGGTTGGGGCTCGCTTTCATCGATCTCCTCAGGATTGGCCTCGTCAGGCTGTTCAGGAATCAGCAATTGCTCCAGCCCATCGCGTACGCCGTAGGTGTTCACATACCGCCAAACCAAAATGCCCACGCCACCCACCAAAAAGCAGAGCAGCGCTAGACCGAGAATCACCCCCCAGATGTTGCTGTGGTGCTCAGGGGAGCGATCGCCCGCCTCTTCTTCTAAACCGCTATCCCAGGGCAGATCTGGTTCATCTTCATCCTCGGGATAGAGCAAGGCCCGGGCCGTGTCAGACAGGTCGGTGTCTGATGGTTGCAGCGGCACATCCCCCGGCTCAAACAATTGGGGACTCGATAGCGATGCCCGACAGTCGAGCAAGACCACCGAGGCATTGTCGTGACCATTGCGCTGATTTGCCAGTTCTAGCCAGGAGCGCATAGCCGCATCCAAAGACATCTTATCCTTGAGCACCCTCTGGGTAGAGTCTTCCCACAGGGTCTCCACCCAGCCATGGTCACTCAGCCCATCGGAACAGAGCAGCAATACCCCATCTTCTTCGAGAATGAAGCGCTGGACGGTGGGATGGATATAGTCCGCATCTTTGGTGCCTAGGGCCTGGGTGAGTGCGCCCGCATTGGGCTGCAGGCGGGCAGCGCGGGGTAGGCTATTCCCCAGCACCACCTCACGGTTGGCCATATCGTGGTCGAGGGTGAGCCGATGGCAGGATTCTTCCGTCAGCCAGTAGGCGCGGCTATCACCAATATGGGCCAGGTAGAGTTCGTGGGTATTGCGATCGCCGGTTTCGGTGCGAATGCGTTGGGGCAACTGCAGCGCCAGCATGACGGTGGTGGCCATGCGCTGACGGGCCGTGCGCCCCTGGCTATCGTTTTGGGCCGCGATCATATTGTTGGCAATGCGCAAAATCGCCTCAAGCTGCTGGCTGACAATGTCTGGTGACAGCACCTCGCCCTGGTCTACCACCTCGGTCAACAGGGCGGAAAGCTGGAGCTTGAGCGATCGCAACGCCAGCCGACTCGCCACTTCCCCGCCAGCATGGCCGCCGATACCATCACAGACGATCGCCACATGGGGCTTGAGGATCACATCTTCGGCAAGATTGCTCTCTGGGCCATTGGGGTAACAAGCATCTTCATTGTGCGCTCGCTGGGGCCCCGTCGTTGTGCCGCCCGCCACCCGCAGCTTAATCGGCAGTTGACTCGCCTGTTCGAGCAAGAGCTGGTTCAGCTTCTGGGCAATGGCCGCCACGGGCGGTGCCGTGCGTAGATCCTCCATGGATCCTCCCGTTGTCGATGCGTCGGCATCCACACCAGACTCGCCGCCGACGGCCACCAAGGTGGGAGACAGTTGCCCCACGGACTGCATTTCGTAGCAGATCGAGCGTAGCCCTTGGGCGATCGCTCCCGGTTCATTGCCAATCCACTGCAGCCACAGGCTCGCCAACTGTCCTAAACTCGCCGGCGCATCCAAGGCTTGGCTCACCTCAAGGTCACGTAGCTGTATCCGCCAGCCATCCACCCGAATCTGTTCAGGATTCAGCAACGCCTGGGCCACCCCCTGCTGGGCCAGCGGCAGCCAAAGCTGGAACAGTTGCCAGAGCCAATAGACCCGCCGCACCGGGGTGGCGGCATCCCAAGCGGTGGCGATCGCTGGATGCAAAATTCCTTGGCGGTGTAGGGGGCCCTGTTCTAGCAGCAACACCGGCTCCGGATCGCCTTCTAGGTGACAAACGCCGTAGACATCAGGAATGTGGAGATGGTGGGAGCGTAGCTTTAGATAGGGGATCGCAGATGGAGGCGGCTGATCAGGCAAATCAGGCAGCCGTCCTGGTTGAGTATCCAGCCAAATGTGGGGGGCGACCACCGCATAGCGATCGCTCACCCGCGTACCCACCGGCACCGCCTCTGCCCTGGTTCCCACCGCCCAAAGGTAGCGATGCACAAGCGGCTTACGGCACTGACGGCAGAGAAGCTGATCCATGGAATTGCCCGGCTGGGCACAGGATGGATCGGCGCACTCGATAGATAGGGTAGAAGGGCTCATGGTGGCTCAACCGGCGAACAATGTAAGATGACTATAATCAACAGGGCTTCCTACTTAGCAGTCTAGCGCTCTACCTCGATCGTGATGCCATCCGATTGATCAAGGGCTCAAGCCCAAGCGCAGCTCTGACTCACCTCAATCTAAAGATACACAACTCGCTGACCGCGATCGCCCCAGAGGTGAGCTAGATTGAGTCTAGGTAGCTAGGGGTGACACCCAGACGCCATGGCAGACCTGCTGCCAGAGTTCAAGACTCCGCATTGCCCGCCCCAACGCCACCGATCTGCTCGACGTCCGATCTGCTCGACATCTGATCCAGCTCCACCAGCAGCTTACTAGAGAAAGGCATCCATCCAGGGTTTCGCAAATTTTGGCAAATCTTTGCAGAAATGACCACTGTAGTCCCATCAGCCGTCACGGCCCATGATCAGGACTTGCATCAGCCAAACCTCCAAGAAACCAAGCTAGCCAACGTGGTTATGTGGTTATAAGGAACACCTACGATTGAGCGCGTAGTTAACCCTCAAGCGATCGCTTCCCTGCGGACATCGATCGTTGTGATCCAACAGCTTTAATTGACGCTTCTTTTGACGATGATTTGATGATGAATTGATGGTCTCTATGGAACCTCCGCTAATTTGGCTGATTGCTGGCGTCATCCTATGCGTCATGGAATTTACAATCCCCACCGGCTTTACCGAGTTCACCCTGGGCGTGAGCGCCATCATTGTGGCGATCGTGGCCCTGGTGGTGCCTCAGGTTTCCATTCAAATTGTGCTGTGGCTGGTGCTATCCGTCGTTGCAACGCTGATGTTACGGCGATTTATGCCACCCCAAAGCGCCAGAGTGCTGGAAGATGCCACCGATGCCAAAACCTTAACGGAGATTCTGCCCGGCGAAACCGGCCGGGTGCTCTACGAAGGCAACTCTTGGCCCGCCCGCTGCGAAGATGACGTGGCGATCGCTCCCAACCAACTGGTGTACGTGGTGGGGCGGCGGGGCAATACCCTGCTGGTGATGCCGGAAACCTCCATTCATCCCCGTTGATAGCCAAGCCTGTTGTTTCAACGACCCTTCGCTACTTAGGAGACTGATCCCATGAATCCATTAATGTTTCTGATTGTGATTGCCTTTGGCGGCTCGATTACCCTAGCGAACTCCGTCAAAATCATCAACCAAGGAAATGAAGCCCTTGTGGAAATGCTAGGGAAATACAACAACAAAAAGCTGAAGCCCGGCATGAACTTCATGGTGCCCTTTATCGAACGGGTGGTCTATCAAGAAACCATTCGGGAAAAAGTGCTGGATATTCCTGCCCAGCAATGTATTACCCGTGATAACGTGTCCATCTCCGTGGATGCCGTGGTCTATTGGCGAATTATGGATCTAGAGCGAGCCTACTATAAGGTGGAAAACCTGCAGGCAGCCATGGTGAACCTGGTACTCACCCAAATTCGCTCAGAAATGGGCAGGCTAGAACTGGATGAAACGTTTACAGCTCGCTCAGAAGTCAACGAATCGCTCCTGCGAGAGCTAGATACGTCCACCGACCCCTGGGGCGTCAAGGTGACGCGGGTAGAACTGCGCGACATCATGCCCTCCAAGGCCGTGCAGGAATCCATGGAAATGCAAATGACCGCCGAGCGCCGCAAACGGGCCGCCATCCTCACCTCGGAAGGGGAGCGGGAAGCTGCGGTGAACTCGGCCCGAGGTCGGGCCGATTCGCAGTTACTCGCAGCCGAGGCGGATCAAAAAGCGGTGATTCTAGATGCAGAAGCTCAGCAGAAGAGCATCGTCCTGCGGGCCCAAGCCGTGCGCCAAGAACAGGTGCTCAAGGCTCAAGCCACCGCCGAGGCCATGAAAATTATTTCCAACATCCTCCAATCTGATCCCAATGCTCGGGAGTCGCTGCAATATCTGATGGCTCAACAATATATTGAAATGGGCACCAAGATTGGCGAAAGCGATAGCAGCAAGGTGATGTTCATGGATCCCCAAAGCATTCCCGCCACCGTGGAAGGGATGCGATCGATTATTGGCGACGGCATGCCCCAAGTTCCCATGCCTCCCAATCGCTAGGGATTTGATGGTGAACGAATGCCATTGTCCTGGCAACCATCCGAGACGCTCTTCTATCCCCCGAGTCCTTCAGATCCGGGGGATTGTCAGGTATGGCGTCATGCAACCATAGCGCTGTGCTGATCAACGCCGAGGGTCACCCACTATCCCTAGGATCAGAGCAGAATCTTAGCGATAGCGGCGATCATACTGGCCCAGGCGATCGCACCATTGATGCCAATACTCTCGAAGCTGGTCGGGGCCAAACCAAAACACCTCCGCAGGCTGATCGGGCAGAGCCACGACCAGTAGAGCATGGCGCAGGTGCAGGCGATCGCCATAGCAATGGTTCACGGCCCCACAGTAGGCAGCAAGCTGGAGGGGCTGATCATAGAGGCGATCGCTCGACCGCTTGGGCACATCGGCAGTTTTCCAATCACATAGGCAGGGCGTGCCTTGGTAGCTAACCACGCAATCGACCCGGCCGGCGTAACCCAAGTCGTAGTGAAAAACAGGGCTTTCTACCAAACGCACGGCGTCTAAATCGGCCAGCACCGCCTGCAAACTCTGCCAGTAGGGCTGCACCGTATCGGGACAGGTAACTACTTCACCTTGCAAAAATTGTCGTAAGTACTTATGGGTTTGGCTACCCCAGCGGCTGGCCGTCATCGTCACCTTGGTGGCGGCATCGTGTCCTAGACGCGATCGCCATTGGGCCAGAGCAGCGCGGGCCTCCGGTGGCTTAGTGGCATTCAAAATAGTGCTCACACTCGGGAGCGATCGCGCTTGGTCATCTTGAATGAACTGCTTCCCTGCTTGGCGCACGGATTTCCCCGTCAAGGCGGGCAGCCAATCTGCTTCTGGCGGCATCAGCTCGGCCATTGTTCCCATCCTTCCATGCGTCTCACCATGCATCTAGTATCCATGGTCTTGGATGCAACGTGAGTGAGGCTTGAAATGCGTTACGGCTTCGCCTAACGCAATCCTACTCCTGACTAAGATCACGGACTGAGACCGCTTCCTGATAAAGTGATGGGCGATTCGTTCAGCGCAACTCCCATGAACCATGTGCCGCCACGAGGTAGATCGCCAGCAGCCTGGATTGGACTTCTGCTATGGATGCTTGTGGGCACTGGATTACGCCTCTGGGGCTTAGCCGACAAACCCCTGTGGACGGATGAGTTTGCCACCTTGGTCTTTAGCCTAGGGCATAGCTTTCAGACCGTCCCCCTCAACCAAGTCATCTCCCTCGACGCCCTGCTAGCGCCGGTGCAGCAGCCCCCCAACTCCGCTTCCCAGGTGATCACCAACCTGCTCAGCGAAAGCAACCATCCGCCCCTCTATTTTGTCCTCACCCACCTATGGCTGCGTCTGTGGACTGGGTTGGGCGGTCAGTCTACGCTGGTGGTCGGGGTGCGATCGCTGTCTGTCCTATTCGGAGTATTGGCCATTCCCGCCACCTATAGCCTAGCTTGGATGGCCAGCCGTTCCCAACGGGTCGCCCATTTTGCCGCTGGCTTGATGACCCTCTCACCCTTCGCGGTCTACCTCTCCCAAGAAGCTCGCCACTATACGCTGCCGATTCTGTGGATTCTTGCCTCCCTAGCCCTTTGGCTACAGGCCGTGCGATCGCTTCAGGGTCAACACCGGTTCACCATCCCAGAGGTCGCCGCCTGGATCAGCGTCAACACCCTCGGCATCGCCACCCACTATTTCTTCACGCTCACCCTACTGGCAGAAGCGATCGCCCTCCTGATAGTAGCGATCGCCTGGCGCTCTAACCTACAGAGATCTGCTTTATGGCGCATTTTGGCGGCTATAGTTGGCACAGCGGCGGGCGGTGCCGTATGGCTGCCGTGGCTGTTGGGAGCCCACGATAGTGAACTCACCCGCTGGATCTACCAAGGCGATCGCTCAGGACTCGGCTGGCTAGATCCCCTAGGGCAAGCGATCGCTGGCTGGATCACCATGCTCTACCTATTGCCCATTCAAGCCGCTTCCACCGCCGTGGTGATCGGGTCTGCCCTGGGTCTCGTTGGCTTGACCATCTGGACGATTTGGCTGCTCGGGTCGAGTCGGTCGGGACTCGTACAGGGACGGGGAACAGCCACCCCAGCGCATCCCCCATCCTCGGGACAAGCGTTCGTCTTACTGGTGGCGATCGCCGTCCTGATCTTCCTAGGCATCACCTACGGTCTAGGCATGGATCTCACCAGCGCCTTCCGCTACAACTTCGTCTACTTTCCCGCCGTGCTGGTGGCGATCGCCATCTGGGTGGAACAGAGCGATCGCCCGGTGACGCGATGGGGTCTGTCGCGTCCTGCCCTGATGATGCTCATGGCCGCACTGCTGGGTAGCCTGACCGTGGTTACCAATTTGGGCTACCAAAAGACCCATCGTCCCGATCGCGTGGTAGATGCCATTTATGCCCAAGTGCCAGCCCAAGCGCCAGCCCCAGAAACCCTGGTGGCGATCGCCCACCGCACCCACGGCCAAACCGGCCGCCTGATGGCCATCGCCTGGGACATCCAAGAGCGCTATCCTGTTTCCGCAACGGGACGCCCAGCTCCCCAGTTTCTCTTGGCCCACCAGCAACAACCTATTGATGCCGCCAACCGATTGGATGATGTCTTGAGCGATCGCCCCCGCCCCCTACAGCTTTGGCTGATCAACATGCAGACGGTTCCCCCTCGCCGACTAGAGGCGGTGCTAGACGATCAAACCTGTCTGCCCATACAGGATGCTGCCTCCGTCGATGGCTATCGGTACCAACCTTTTGAATGCCGTTGAATGGAGGATCTAAGCGATCGCCCGACCCCATGAACAATCGAGCTCCGTAGATCTGCTTGGATGATGATTCACCTGACAATGCCCAACCTCAGACGAGTTCAAGCCATCACCAAAAAAGAGCCGTTTTTTTACGCCATAAGCGCCTGATTCATCCGTAATAACCCTGAGTTGGCGGTGATCATTCCCCTAGATTCCAGAGCCCTATCGATCATTGCCCAATTGCGTAAGTTTGCTGTGGCTACTAGTCCAAAAGTTGTCTAAGGTTTGCACAGGTGCGCCTGTAACCTATCAAAATTGTCACTTCAAAGGTAGTTACTGCATCCATAAGCATGTCCCATGCTCCCACAAGCAGGATGGTGAACGTGTGGACATCCTCCACATTGACCATGCTTTGGATCCACGTCATGAGTTCCTGAATGTTTAGATCTACGTCCCATAGCTGTGGAGCATTTTAAGTGAGCCACGGGGCGATCGCTCATCCTTCCATAGCTGCTCCAGCAACGAGCCAGACTTTGACGAGTACATGTCACGAGGGTGAAAGACAATCAGCCGTGGATGCTAGATTCTGTGAAATACTCTTAGGGGGACTTCTCCTGTACGGTAAGTCATGATGTCCCCATCTTGTTTTCGCCTTGCTGCTTGTGTCGCTAGAGTTACTCCAACCCATAAAATCTCTGCTTCGACGGGGTGATGCTTTTCCCTAGATCGTAGTTTCACGGTCTGCGTCTAACTGAATGTTCTACGTAGTTAGACGACAGTCCTACGGTTGTTGATCGTCGGGACTATCTATGGGGACTGCCCTGTCCGTGACATCTGTCGTTCCGTCACCCTAGGGTTTTAGGTGTGATCAATGTTGCACCGATGGGGAACTCTCACCAACCCTAAGGATTCAGGTTAGATCAGTGGAACGATCTTGTCGCATCACCCCCAAAGCAACGTGTTCCCAACCTTGTCCCCCCTAACGCCTGATCTGCGATGTGCAGTAGCGGTTGGCGGGATACTCGTACAGCGGCATTCATTCCAGAGAATTCCTCCTATCGCCTTGCATCAAAGCTCCTGACGCAAGCGACGGATTGATCTGGATATTCTTCACGGCGCTTAGTGAACCCGTCATCCTAACGAGAGTACGCCCCTTACTTTCCTAGGAAAAACTGCCCTGCTGCTCTTTCATGGTGCATCTCACCGCACTACATTTCACCTAGATCCTGCTCATAACCCCCTATGCAATCATGTTGCCCCTGGCGTGATTTGTCCTTGAGGCGATCGCGTCTAACTTGACCTTCGACCTATAACTTCCATGACCACGTTTGACGATGTATACGAGTTTTTTAGCAATCCACCGCCGTTTTACCTCAACAAAGAACTAGCCATTTGCTATGTCTTAGATGTGCTGATTCAGCATGACTCCTATGGCACAGAACTGATTCGGCAACTCCAACATGAGCATCCCAACTATCGGCTCTCCGATACGGTGCTCTACAGTGCCATTAAGTTCCTCGAAGACGAAGCAGCGATCACGGGCTATTGGCAAAAAATGAAGGGGCGAGGACGGCCTCGACGGATGTATCAAGTGTCCCCCAAGTGGCGATCGCAGGCTCAGGAGTTAGCCCAGCTCTGGCAAGGCTATATTGGCCGATCATCCCGTCCATCTCGGCAAGGAACATCGATGTCTTAATCCAACGTTCTAACGAGCCAGTTTTTTGGGTAAAAGCCCTATCCAGCAAGACTTTTACCCAAAAAGCGATCGCTCAATCCCACGGCATTGGTTCCCGAGTCGCCCTGAAGTGTGCCACCAGCACCATTGACCGGAGTCCATCCAAACGATTCAGAGGAAGCCGTGCAGCATCTAGAGGGCAGTGGTATCGTAAAGTTATATGAAAAAACTGAGGATACCCTCGTTAAAGCCATGACGCAAGAGCGCATTTTATACGTTCGCCTTCCTTGCAATCCTATTTTTCCCATCGGTGTTGTTTACTTGGCAGATCATGTCCATAAACAATTTCCGGCTATTGAACAACGCATTTTTGATCTAGGAACGGTTCCTCCGCTGGACTTCTCCACCGCCCTTGATGCCTGCATCGACGAGTTTCAGCCCTCGCTGCTGGTTTTCTCTTGGCGAGATATTCAAATCTATGCCCCGGTGGGCGGGCGGGGCGGCAACCCCCTGCAGCACGCCTTTGAGTTTTATTACGCCAAAAATCCTCTGACTCGCCTGCGCGGTGCCATGGGCGGCCTCAAGGTGACTACGGCCTACTACCAAGAGCTATGGCGCAACACCGGCTTGATTCAACGGGGATTGCGGCAGGCCCAGCGCCACAATCCTCAGGCGCGATCGGTGGTGGGCGGCGGTGCCGTGAGTGTCTTCTACGAACAACTGGGCACCAAGCTGCCCAAGGGAACGATTATTTCCGTCGGTGAGGGAGAAACGCTCCTAGAAAAGTTGCTGCGCGGCCAAGATATAGCCGGCGAGCGCTGCTATGTGGCGGGCGAAACCCAACCCCGCGATCGCATGATCCACGAATGGCCCACGCCCATTGAAAAAACTGCCTGCAACTACGACTACATCGGTCACATCTGGCCCGAGTTTGACTATTACTTGCAGGAGCAGGATTTCTACGTCGGCGTCCAGACGAAGCGGGGCTGTCCCCACAACTGCTGCTACTGCGTATATACCGTGGTGGAAGGCAAGCAGGTGCGCATCAATCCCGCCGATGAGGTGGTGGCGGAGATGCGCCAGCTCTATGACCGGGGCATTCGCAATTTTTGGTTTACCGACGCTCAGTTTATCCCGGCCCGCAAATATATCGACGATGCGATCGAGCTTCTGCAAAAGGTTGTAGACTCCGGCATGACGGATATTCACTGGGCTGCCTATATCCGAGCGGATAATCTCACGCCACAGCTCTGTGATCTGATGGTGAAAACCGGAATGAACTACTTCGAGATTGGCATCACCAGCGGCTCTCAAGAACTGGTGCGCAAGATGCGCATGGGCTACAATCTGCGCACGGTGCTCGAAAACTGTCGAGACTTGAAGGCTGCTGGCTTCAACGATGTGGTCTCGGTCAACTATTCCTTCAATGTCATCGATGAAACCTTTGACACCATCCGGCAAACCATTGCCTACCATCGCGAGCTAGAGCGTATTTTTGGGGCCGATAAGGTCGAACCCGCCATCTTCTTCATTGGGCTGCAGCCCCACACTCACCTAGAAGAGTATGCGTTCAAAAATGACATTCTTAAGCCGGGCTATAATCCAATGAGCATGATGCCTTGGACTGCCAAGAAGCTATTGTGGAACCCGGAGCCCTTGGGGTCTTTCTTTGGGGAGGTTTGCCTACAGGCTTGGCAGCGTAACCCCAACGATTTTGGTCGAGAGGTGATGGCGCTCTTAGAGCAACGCTTAGGCTGTGCAGCCTTAGAAGAAGCGTTGTCAGCACCGATGGTTCAAAAAACGCGGCAGTTGGTGCAGGCTTAGGCGCAGAGATCTAGGGAAGTAGTAGAGTCACACGGTTATGTTAGACGGATCAATTCTCAAGAACCTACAGCTTGCCCATCAGTCTGGCGACTCAGGGCAGCGATCGCTTAATTTTGGCGTGTATTACAAAAATACGCTGGTGGCTCTATGCCATGCCTTAGAAGACGCCATTTTAGAATCCCAGGCTAACCCCTTGGTGATTACCGCCTTCCAACGAGGGAAATGGTATCTGGAAGAAGCGGAGCGCTATGGGGCGATCGCTCAGCAGGCTGACGCAGTGGTGATCATGGCGGCGGATGACGCGGGCTTTGCCGACCATCCCACCAGTCAGCGCCCCAATGTTGACATTGTGCCCCTGCAAGATAGCGATCCGGTGGCCCAAGAGTGGCACCTGATCATCGTCTCGCCAGACTACATGGCCATGGTGCTGTGCCAAGAGCTTTCCGCCGCAGACTATGCTGATTTGGGCCTACCCCAAACGGATCTAGAGCGACGATTCTATGGATTCTGGACCTTTGAGCCCGATTTGGTGCTGGAAACCGCTGAATTAGCGATCGCCCACCTCGGTTCCTATCATCCTACTCTGCAGGCACAGTTGGCCCAACGCTTAGCCACCATCACCCAGGCAGCGATTCAGCCCCAAGCCCTCTGCCGCCAGCCCACCTCCGAACGTTTAGGCCAGGTCGTAGCCCGCGTTGTAGACTACCTGCGCACCCACCAAACTGCCCTGGAAGCTACCCCAGGACAGCGGCCCCAGAAGCGTCATCAAAACCTGGATCAAAACCTGACCTCTAACGAACTTCAGGCCTTCCTGCGCGCGGCCCAGTTGATCGATCAAGCCGACCTGAGTAATCCTCTCGCGGCTACCGAAGTGGCCACCCTAGCGGAAGCGATGGGACATTTGCTAGACCTGCCAACCTGGCAACTGCATCGCCTACGCCTAGCCGGGCTGCTCTCCCGCGTGGCCGGCATTGGAGCCAGCCAACTCGATACCTCGCTCCCCGAGCCGGAAGAAGCAGATGCCACCTCCCTGCCCCTCACCTGTGCCCTCACCCCCGGCACTCAGGTGTTGCGCACCATGCCCAGACTGAGGGCGATCGCCACCATCATTACCCATCAAACAGAATGGTGGAACGGTAAGGGCTATCCGTCTGGGCTATCCGGCGATGAAATTCCCCTAGAGTCGCGTATTTTAGGGTTGGCAACGGCGTTTCAGAAGCATTTGGCCCAGCGGCGCAGCGATCGCACCGGCGCAGCCAGCCTCACCGCCGATCAATGGCTAGATGCCTTTGTCGCCTGTCAAGTTGAACAAAGCGATCGCTGGGATCCCAAGCTGCTCGATACCCTCGAACTGCTGGTCAATGGTCTACGCCAAGGGCTAGAGTTGCCCATAGTGACGCCCAAGATTGCCGCCGGGCTTTGGCTGCTCGATTCCCACTGTGACCAAAGTCCCCTGGTTGCCTGGGGGCAAAACCCCAACCGTTCGTCCACCCCGTTGCATTAATGCCTGGAGTATTTTGGAGCCTATGGAGCTTGACCTGATTCGTGCTGGACAGATCAAACAATTAGCTGGCACCAACCTTGAAGATGAAGATCTATCCGGTGTGGATCTCAGCCACGTGAACCTTGCAGGGGCCAACCTCACGGGGGTAGATCTATCCCAAGCTAAATTACTCAATGCCCGCTTAGACGGAGCCACCTTAGTGGGATGTTATGGCTATTTAGCTGACCTCCGGGGCAGTTTTTTGGGCACCAACCTCATGCAGGCTGACCTCACCGAAGCTGATCTCCGGGGCAGCAATCTGCGCGGTGCCAATTTAATGCAAGCCCAACTGCGTCAAGCCTGTCTGGCCGGAGCCTTCTTGAGTGGCGCATCTTTGATGGGAGCCCAGTTGTCTGGGGCAGATCTCCGAGGCGCAGATCTCCGAGGGTGCAATTTCAGCAGCAGCAATCTAGAGGGTGCAAATCTTAGCCAGGCAGATTTACAGGGGGCGATCCTCACCGGGGCCAATCTCCAAGAGGCCGATCTACGTGGTGCAAACCTCACCGGGGCAAACTTTAGTAGCGCCAATCTACTGTGTTGCGATCTATCCGGGGCCGTGATGCTTGGTGTGCATTGGTCAGGAGCCTGTGTGTTGGGCACGATCCTAGAAACAACGACCAGCAACGCCTAGGGATGGTTTCTCAATCCACACCGGCCCATCGGTTAGGGTGATGCTCAAAGATTTGTCAGAGAACTCCACAGAAATCTAGGATGATAGAGGAGGTAGCTGAGGATGTAGCTACCCATCCAGCAGATTCCTGCTCTTAAGTGGGCAGGCTAGGCTATGGTGACAGAGTCGTTGTCCTTGAGGGATAGCAGGTTAGTCTGTTAGGCTTTGGGTTTGGTACTGCATCGGTACTGGGTAGCCCGAGGCGATCGCTGCCCTCACATCTCGGCGCTCCATGCAACGATTCAATGTCAACCCTGTGCATTAAGCTCAGATTGACCCTTAACGATAGAAGCTGCTTGTTCGTCAATGCCCTTGTCTGACACCCCCTGCCTATCTTTAGCGATTACTCGCCTGACTGCTGCGGAGTCTGGTCATTATGCGCTGTGGGTGTTGCAAGCACCCTACCCAAGTGGCTACGTTCATCACGACTGCCTATGGCCGTTGACCCTGAGCCAAACCTGGGAAACCTGGCAAAGCCTATTCTCGCTGCGGGGCTTGCCCATGGTACCGCGCATCCCGTCCACCTACGTGCCCGAGCCAGTACCGAGCCTAGCTGGCAATGACGCCATTCCATCATCGGGGCAGGCAGGGTATACCAGCCGCCTGATGCAGCATTTGGGCGTGCAGCTATGGCAGTGGCTGTTTGATGGCCCCATTCAGAGCAGCCTCGATCAAAGTCAGGGCATTGCTATTGGGCAAGGCAACTCCCTACGCCTGCGTTTAGAAATCCGCGATCCTGAACTCATCGCCCTACCCTGGGAGATCATGCAGCCCCAGCCAGGGAAGCAAGCCATTTCCCTCAGCCAACAAATTTTCTTTAGCCGCACCACAAGCGACGTTGATCCGCTACCGCCCCTGAGAATTGAGCAGGTGCTGAAGGTGCTGTTGGTGCTGGGCCATGATGATGAGTCTGATCCGGCAACTGGCATCCGACAGCAGCAGGGCGGTGACGCTCAGCACCGTTTGAAGCTCGAACAAGAGGCGGAGGCCCTGGCCAGCTTACTCACCCGCTCCACCAAAACCTATAGCGGACGCGGGCAAACGGCTCCCGTTCCCTGTGAGGTGACGACGCTGCTGCAACCCACACCCGCCGAGCTGATTGAACAGCTAGAAGCCGATAGCTTTAATGTATTTTTCTATGCAGGGCACGGGATGCCAGCTCCTGATGGCGGGCTCTTGTTCCTGCGGGATGATGCCACCCTGAATGGCACGGAGCTCGCCCAAGTGCTAACCCGCTGCCGTGTGAAGCTGGCGGTGTTTAATGCCTGCTGGGGGGCACAGCCGGATCAGCAGGGGCAGCAGCATGCCATCCCTCGCAGTAGCCTAGCCGAGGTGTTGATTCACCATGGCGTGCCGGCAGTGGTGGGCATGCGCGACTCGATCGCCGATCGCGAATCCTTAAGTTTTATCCAAGTGTTCGCCCAGGCACTGGCCGAGCGATCGCCCGTGGATGAAGCGGTGGCGATCGCCCGTCAGCATCTCCTCACCCTCTACAAATTCAACCAGCCCGCCTGGACGCTGCCGGTGCTCTACATGCACCCCGAGTTTGACGGCGAGTTGATTAAGCGGATTGCCGAATCTGTGACTGAGATTCCCCAGCAGTCCACCACCTGGATTGATAACCAACCGCCCGCCGCCTACCTCAAAGTGCTAAACCAACCCGAGCGTAAGTGGCGCGTGCAGGGGGGCATTATCCGGGTGGGCAGCAGCGAAGACCATGGCAATGATCTGATTTTGGAAGAGCCGGGCGTTTCCCGCAAACATGCCGAAATTTTCTGCCGCAATCTGAATGACGCTCGACCCACCTACTTCCTGCGAGATTTTTCCCGCTTTGGCACCCTGATGCTCACAGACAAAGGCTGGCACAAAATTCACCGCAATGAAGTCCCACTGACCTCTCAAACCCAGCTCAAGTTTGGCAGTTCCAAGGGGCAAACCGTTGAGTTTGTGATTGATGACTCCGACGCAACCTAGCTACGACCCCAGTACACCAACCATGTCGTCCATTACCATTACGCTGAAACTTTTTGCCGCCTACCAAGAAGTCTACCAACAGCCGGAGTTAGTGCTATCTCTAGCACCCGGCACCACGGTTGCCCAAGTGCGCGATCGCTTAATTGCTGAGCAGCCGAGCCTGGCCCAGTGGCGAGATGTGACCCGATTTGGGGTAAACCTACAGTTTGCGGATGCCGATACGGTCTTAGCCGACGGCGACGAAGTGGTGCTGATTCCGCCGGTCAGCGGCGGCTGATGGCTTCAACCGCCCCAACCGAGTACGATGAGGCGGCAGTACCCCATCTATTTGCTCAAGCGGGAAACCTTAGTTTTTCCTGAATTCCTTTTCGTTCTTCTGTTTTCGTTCTTTTATTTTTGTTCTTCGGTCTTGCGGTACTAGTCGTCCCGCAGCAGCGACTCAAATTCCGATCGCAACGAGGTAACATCGGCCACCCGTGCCACAACCAAACTTTGGGTACCCGCATCATCCAAGCGCGATCGCCAATGACGCACCTGTTCTGCATTGTTCACCCAAAACTGAATCACCGTATCCACCACAGCATCCATCGGCCAACCTCGATGGCGCGGCACCGGCTCTAGGGAATCTAAAAAAGCATCCAGGGTACAGTGGTAAGCTCCCACATAGGCAGCTCCGTCCTGCTTGGTCTGCTGCTCCTGCTGGTGGTTAAAAAACGCCAAAATGGGGGAAATACCCAGTAGTTCAAATGTATAGTCCATTTTATTCTCCTGTTGATGTAGCTGCAGGGTTGAAAAAAGTTGGATTACGCTGGATGAAAACGAACAGGCGGCGATCATCGATAGGCTCCGCTACTAGTCCAAAGAACGGTAGCTGCATTAGCGGACGTCCCTCAGGCAGTCCCAAGGATCCCAAGGATCGCGATGACCAACTACGCGGGTTGCCCAGATAGGTAGACCTCAACGGTGCTCACCACTCTAGGGGAAACATCCCGGATAGTTTGAATCAGGTTTAACAATTGTGAGGAATTGTAGGGTAATCCACACTTGATGTTCAACGAGTATTCCCCATTCATAGCAAAATCTGTCATCCCAGCCTAGGGCAATGGGGATAGTTGAGGAGCGATCGCCCCCTGCATTGATACAAATCCAGCGAGAAATCCTGATATTCATCCTGCCAACCTGAACCACATGTAGAATGGC
Source organism: Leptolyngbya sp. CCY15150 (assembly GCF_016888135.1). Taxonomy (NCBI): domain Bacteria; kingdom Bacillati; phylum Cyanobacteriota; class Cyanophyceae; order Leptolyngbyales; family Leptolyngbyaceae; genus Leptolyngbya; species Leptolyngbya sp. CCY15150. The sequence goes on along the minus strand of NZ_JACSWB010000244.1, from coordinate 46,453 downwards.
ATGGCAAAATCTTAGGTAACTGTTCGCACCAAAAAGTACCGAATTGTTGGCACCCTAACCGTCTTCCCTCCATGACTGCAACGACTCCAGCCCTAACGTCTGAACTCCCCAAGCAATACGATCCTTCTGCCACAGAATCCAAATGGCAGGCATCCTGGGAAGCGAACCAGGTTTTCGTTGCCAACCCAGATCACGAGGGGGATCCCTACTGCGTGGTGATTCCGCCCCCCAATGTCACCGGCAGTCTCCACATGGGCCATGCCTTCGAGCACAGCCTGATCGATACCTTCGTGCGCTATCACCGCATGATCGGGCGCAATACCCTCTGGCTACCGGGCACGGATCATGCCAGTATTGCCGTGCAAACCATCCTAGAACGCCAACTGCGCGAGGAAGGCACCAGTCGAGCAGCCCTAGGTCGGGAAGCCTTCCTTCAGCGCGCTTGGCAATGGAAAGAGGAATCGGGCGGCACCATTGTTGGACAACTGCGACGCCTGGGTGTGTCGGTGGATTGGTCGCGGGAACGCTTCACCATGGATGAAGGGTTGTCCAAAGCGGTGACCGAAGCCTTCATGCGGCTCTATAAAGAGGGCCTGATTTATCGCGGTAAGTATTTGGTGAACTGGTGTCCAGCTAGCCAGTCCGCCGTGTCTGACCTAGAAGTGGAAAACAAGGACATCGACGGCCATCTCTGGCATTTTCGCTATCCGCTCACCGATGGCTCCGGCTTTGTGGAAGTTGCCACCACCCGTCCAGAAACCATGCTGGGCGATACGGCCGTGGCGGTGAATCCCAACGACGATCGCTACCGGCATTTGGTAGGACGAACGCTCACCCTACCGATTATGGGGCGGCACATTCCCATCATTGCCGATGACTACGTGGATGCGGCCTTTGGGACAGGCTGCGTCAAAGTCACCCCAGCCCACGATCCCAACGATTTTGAAATGGGTAAGCGCCACGACCTGCCCATGATCAACATCATGAACCCCGATGGCACCCTGAATGCCAATGCCGGCGACTTCCAGGGACAGGATCGCTTTGACGCCCGTAAAGCCGTGGTGGAGCGATTGGATGACGAAGGCTTCCTGGTGCGCGTGGAAGACTATCGCCATGCCGTCCCCTACAGCGATCGCGGCAAGGTTCCCGTAGAGCCGTTGCTGTCTACCCAATGGTTTGTCAGCATTCGCCCCATGGCTGACGCTGCTCTGCAATTTTTAGATCAGCAACAGTCGCCGGTGTTCGTGCCCGATCGCTGGACGAAGGTCTACCGCGACTGGCTGGTAAACCTGCGAGATTGGTGTATTTCTCGGCAGCTTTGGTGGGGGCATCAAATCCCCGCTTGGTATGCGGTGAGCGAAACGAACGGCCAGATTACGGATGAAACCCCCTTTGTGGTGGTGCGCACCGAAGAAGAAGCCTGGCAGCAGGCTCGGGAGCTGTTTGGCCCCCATGTGCAACTGCAGCAGGATCCGGATGTGCTGGATACCTGGTTCTCGTCGGGACTGTGGCCCTTTTCCACCATGGGCTGGCCTGAAGAAACTCGGGATCTGGAACGCTACTACCCCACGACTACCCTAGTCACGGGGTTTGACATCATCTTTTTCTGGGTCGCCCGTATGACCATGATGGCCGGGCATTTCATGGGCACGATGCCCTTTGAAACCGTGTATATTCATGGTCTCGTGCGGGATGAAAACAACAAAAAGATGTCGAAGTCGTCCAATAACGGCATCGACCCGCTGGTGCTGATCGACAAATACGGCACCGATGCCCTGCGCTATACCCTGATTCGGGAAGTGGCCGGAGCTGGGCAGGACGTGCGCCTAGAATACGATCGCAAAACCGATGAATCGGCCTCGGTAGAAGCCTCACGCAACTTCACCAATAAGCTGTGGAACGCGGCGCGGTTTGTGATGATGAACCTAGAGGGGCAAACCCCGTCCAGCCTAGGACAGCCGCAGGTGTCTGAGGTGGAACTTAGCGATCGCTGGATTATGTCCCGATTCCATCAAGTGGTGCGCCAAACCCGCCATGATATTGACCACTACGGTTTGGGCGAAGCCGCTAAGGCACTCTATGAATTCATCTGGGGCGACTTTTGCGATTGGTATATTGAACTCGCCAAGGCCCGCCTGCAGTCGGATGCGCCCTCCCGCCGGGTTGCCCAGCAAACCCTAGCCTATGTGCTCGACGGCATTCTCAAACTGCTGCATCCCTTCATGCCCCATATCACCGAGGAGATTTGGCATACCCTCACCCAGGCAGGCGATCGCGAATTTCTAGCGGTGCAGATTTATCCCGAAGCCGACAATCAGTGGATCAACCCTACCCTAGAACAGCAGTTTGACTTAGTGATTGGCACCATCCGCACCGTGCGCAACCTGCGGGCGGAGGCCGGCATTAAACCCGGCACCAAGATTACCGCCCTGCTGCTCAGCGAAAATGCCGACGAACGCCATATCCTCTCCGAAGGAGAAACCTACATTCAAGACCTGGCAAGGATCGAGCGCTTGGTGATTGGTGAACCTGGGGATGAACATCAGCTAGAGGACGGCTTGCCTGAGGTCACGCTTGACGTCTCACCGGAGGACATACCTGAGGTCACCGTGGAGGAGTCAGCGATTCCAGAGGCGATCGCCCCCGACGTCACTCCCCCATCTGCCAGCTCAGAGACCGTAGAAACCGATGACTTAACCGTGGCCACTCAACCCGCTGGTCAAGCTGCTGGTCAGTCCGATACTCCATCTAACGACCAGCCGGCCAGCGAATTTGAGTTGAATCAACTGCAAAAGCCAGCGATCGCCCTCGGGTTTCTCCTGCTGCTAGTTGTAATGGCCCGCCTGTTCCTAGCCGTCATGGACGCCCTCGACGGTCTGGTGTTCGTCTCACCGCTCTTGAAGCTCATAGGTTTGGGCTATAGCATCTGGTTTGTGAACCACTATCTTCTCCAGGCCGATCGCCGCCAAGAGTTGATGAAGGCTTGGTCGCGGTTGGTGAGCCAGATTGGTCTCAAACTGCGGGAAACGGCAGAAACAGGCACCATGCCCACGGCAAAGCCAGAGCCCACGGCTGCAGCTACCCCGGTGGAGTCTGTGGAGTCTGTGGAGTCTGTGGAGCCGGTAGAGCCCGTGCAAACCGAGGAGGTGGAGCCGGCTGCCACTCCCGATGGTCTACAGCTCTTCGCTGGCGTCGTGGGTACCGTGCAGGTTTTGATTCCGCTGGCTGGCGTGGTGGATGTGGAGGCGCTCAAGGCCAAAATTGAGAAAGACCTCGGCAAAGTGGTGGCAGAGGTCACCTCTCTGACCCAACGACTCAGCAATGCTAACTTTGTAGACAAGGCTCCGGCGGCGGTGGTGCAGGGGGCTCGCGACTCCCTGGCAGAAGCCGAGAAACAGGCGGAAATCCTCCGCGATCGCGTCCGTCGTCTTTAAGCGATCGCCCTTGGAGACCACAGCGGAAGCCTAAACCTTCCGCTGTCTCTGTCGAGTTGCTTAGCCGAAACAGAGATGCATCCTGTCAAACGGGATGAATAGCCGTAAGATGAACATCAAGATCTGAACATCACAATCTGTATCTGTAGTGAAGCTGCCCACAGCACATGCCCGGCCTAATCCTAGGAAGATACACTGTCCTTCGGTAGCCGATTAGTCGTTGTTAAAACCAAAATGCGACACCTAGCCCAGGTTCAACAAGACGAGATCACCGAGCACGCCATGTTGCGCCTGTTGGCAGTGCAAAAAACTGAGTATACCTGGGTGGTTTTGCCCAATCCCACGGAGATTGTCCTGGATAAAACGCTTGCCGACCTAGGCTATGCTCCCCAAAGCCTAGTCATGGTCGATTTATCAGACACCCAAGACATTCAGCATCTAGAAGATGCCCTACCTTGGGTGCTGCAGATGATCAGTGAGTATCTCACCAAGGGACTCAGCCCCACCAGCTTGCAAGAAGAGGCTGAGCGGGCTGAGCAATGGCGGCAGTCGCTAACCTTGCGGGATCAGGAACTGGGTCGTCGCACCCTGGAGCTGGAGGCCCGGCGCGACCAGATTCAAGAACTAGAGAAAAATCTTCAGGAAAACAAAGACAAGCTAGAGGGGAGCAGCCCTCAGGCCAAGGTGATCCCCAAGGATTCACCAGCCTCCGACGAGTCGGCCTAGTATCGCAAGACAGAAGAACGAAGATAGAAGAACGAAGACAGAAAACCGCAAAGGAATCCAGGACACATAGGGTTTTCCGCCTAGGCGGGGTACTTATGCCAGAGTACGAGTCGGCCCAGTCAGCCTTCGTTAGCTAGAGATCCGACTCGTTAGAGAGGCTTACCGACGATGGGCAGCGGGCAGCGATCGCTGTTTGGCATAGGGCTGGGGCGATCGCAGCGGCGTAGACTCCTCAGACTCCTGCATCAGTTCGCGAATGAGACGGGCAAGCGATCGCTGGGTGAGTTCTGTAGCAATCTGCTGACCCATGTGATGCAGTTCTGGTTTGACAACCAGCTTGCTCGCCATCGATGCCAGCGTCATAGGATCAAAGCCTGGGGTCTCCTTGAGCAGGTTGAGGATGCGACCTAGGGGCTCTAGGTTGCTTTGGACTGGCGCAGCATCCGCAGCATTTGCCCCCAAGGGTAGACCCGTGCGCGCCTGCAGCCAATGGGTGGCTCGGTAAACAGCATTGCGTCCAGCCGCATCTAGAGCGTTGACAATTTCAGCCGAGATGCGATCGCGAATGAAGGTGCCGCGATCGGAGAACAGAAACGTCACCGTTTGATCCAACACCTGGTTGAGATCATAGTCTTGGCTATCCTGGGCATTGCGCAGCAGGTTTTCCAGGCGGTTCCAGCGAAAATCGCCATCTTTGAACAGCAGATCCTGGAGCGAGGCTCGCAGCTCAGGGGATTGATCCGTGAGCAACCGTCTAGCCACGTAGGGGTAGGCCTTGCTGAGCACCTTGAAATTCGGGTCAATATTAATGGCGATCCCCTCTAGGGTCACCAAAGAACGGATAATCAGCGCGTAGTAGGCCGGCACTCGGAAGGGATATTCATACATCAACCCAGAAAGCTGATCGGTGATGCTCTTAAAGTTCATCTCCGCCACACTGGCGCTGAGAGCATCGTTGAACACATTGGCAAAGGCAGGAATAATCGGCGTTAGATCCGTATCTTCCGACAGAAATTCTAGCTTAATGTAGTCTTGCCCCAACCCTTCAAAGTCTCGGTTCACCAAATGCACCACCGCCTCAATCAGGCCGTAGCGCTGGTAGGGCTTCACCTCGCTCATCATGCCAAAGTCGAGGTAGGCCAGCTTGCCTTCGGGGGTGGCAAAAAGATTACCCGGATGGGGATCGGCATGGAAAAAGCCATGCTCCAGCAACTGCCGCAACGAGCACTGCACCCCCACTTCCACCAAATAGGCCGCGTCAATCCCCTGGGATTTTAGCTCGGCAATCTGGGTGAGTTTGGTGCCGTTAATCCATTCCATGGTCAGCACCCGCCGCTGGGTGTAGGGCCAATAGATTTTCGGGACGTAAATGTCCTGGATGTGGCCATAGAGGGAGGCGAAGCGCTCGGCATTATGCCCTTCTTGGGTGTAGTCCATCTCTTCAAAGATGCGCGCCCCAAACTCGTCCATGATGCCGACGAGATCACTGCGCACCGCCTTCACCATACGGGTCGTCAAGGCAGCTAGTTGGCGCAGGATATATAGATCTAGGGTAATACGCTGGGCCAAGCCAGGACGCTGCACCTTGACGGCCACCTGCTCCCCGGTTTTCAGCCGAGCCTTGTAAACCTGACCCAAGGACGCCGCCGCCACGGGATGATCGGAAAATTCTGCATAGATCTGCTCAGGGCGATCGCCCAATTCTTCCTCAATGAAGCGAAACGCGATTTCATTGGGAAAGGGTGGCAGTTGATCCTGCAATTGGGTCAATTCTTCTAGGTAAGACGGCGGCACCAAGTCAGGCCGGGTAGACAGCGCTTGCCCGACCTTGATATAGGCGGGGCCCAACTGGGTGAGCAAGATACGCAGTTGCTTAGCCCGGTTTGCCTGCCCAGCTTTAACCCGCCCTGTCCAGCGATCCCACCAAACCCCCAAACCAAAGGACAAAAACGGCAAAATAATGGCCACAATGCGCCGAAACACCATCACAGGCCGACCCCGATAATAGTTGGCGATCGCCTCTGGGTTGTAGCGAATGGCTTCATCGAGCGAATCGGACGCAATCACATCCGCTAATTCTGGGGGCAGCGTTCCCCTCGATGGGCGGCGATCGCGTGGTGGATCCACAACGGGCTGACTTTCAACCGTCACCGTTTGCAGTGTGGGCTCTGGATGATGGGAAGGAGAGGGAACGGTCTGCATAAGTGAAGATCCAAATTTGGGTCAACCGACTGGGCCGTGCTGGTGCGGCGGTGTATGGGGTTAGCTGAGGCATTCAGACTGAGCGCACAGGTGTCCCACAACCCAAAACCACTGAATGACCGCGACGTTGGGTGCATGAATGCCCACGTAAAGCATTGTAACAACTAACCTTAGATCAGCGGGATGGCCCGCAGGGTAGAGATCCATGGCGGGCAGGCTCACGATCCTCGGCAGGGAACGCGATCGCCGCGCCATGGATCCGGATGCTGCTTGTTGGCCTAGAACTTGGCCTAGAACTTGCTTGTAGTACCCAAGTACTAAGGTGTAGAGTTAAACTAGACTGTAGTCGCTCAAGCGTGATCCCGTAGCTCATCCTCAAGGTGCGATCGCCCTTCGTCCCAGTTCCTCCCAAGCCAGGAGGCGATCGCCGTCAACGCCTTACTAATCTGCTGAACCGGAGCCTATGCTGACCTCTCTTCAAGTAGAAAATTTCGCCCTTGTCGATTCCCTCGCCCTCGACTTTGCCGCCGGGCTGAACGTGCTGACCGGGGAAACCGGAGCCGGGAAATCGATCATCCTCGATGCCCTCGATGCGGCCCTCGGGGGCAAAATGACCAGTCGCGTCATTCGCTCGGGGTCAGAACGGGCGCTGGTGGAAGCCACCTTTGACCTCAACCCCGCGCTCATTAGCTGGCTCGATCAGCAAGAGATCGACCTGCTCGACGAACTCTCCCTCGTCTGTAGCCGAGAGCTAACCGCCGGACGCAGCGGCGTGCGCAGCCGATCGCGGGTGAATGGAGTGGTGATGAATAAGCAGCAGATGCAGTCTCTGCGAGAGCATTTGCTAGAAATCACCGCCCAAGGGCAAACGATCCAGCTCAGCCAGGCCAACCTGCAGCGGGAATGGCTGGATGGCTTTGGGGGCAATGAGCTATTGCAGCAAAAACGGGTGGTGGCAGACCATTACCAGGCCGCCCAAACGGCGCTGAAAGCCTTGGAAAAGCGTCGCCAGTTTGAACAGCAGCGCTTGCAACAGCTCGATCTTTTTGAGTATCAGGCTAAGGAACTGGCCGAGGCCAATCTCAACGATCCCCAAGAATTGGAACAGCTCCAGCAAGAACAGCAGCGGCTGAATCACTGCGTTGAGCTCCAGCAGCAAAGCTATCAGGTCTATCAAGCTCTCTACGATCAAGAAGAAGGCGATGCCTGTTCCGACTTGCTCGGCAAGGCAGAGTCGATCTTGTCTGACATGGTGCAGTACGACGACCAGATCCAGCCTATCCTCGACATGGTCACCAGCGCCCTGGCCCAAGTGGAAGAAGCTGGGCGGCAGATGAATGCCTATGGAGACGTGCTGGAAGCCGATCCCGATCGCCTTCAGGAGGTAGAATGCCGAATTGCAGACCTCAAGCAAATTTGCCGTAAGTATGGCCCAACCCTGCCCGACGCGATCGCCTATAGCGAACAGGTGCAGGCGGATCTAGAATCCTTGAGCGATGGTGGGCAATCTCTGGACGCCCTAGAGGAAGCCTATCAGGAGCAGCAGAACGCCCTCATCCAAACCTGTCGCGACCTCACCCGCCTCAGGCAAGCGGCCGCTCAGCAGTTGGAGGCAGGGCTACTGGAGGAACTGAAGCCTTTGGCGATGGAGAAGGTACAGTTTCGCGTTGACCTTGCGCCGATCACGCCCTCGGTGCATGGCAGCGATCGCATTACCTTCTTGCTCAGCCCTAACCCAGGAGAACCGCTACAGCCCCTAGCAGAGATCGCCTCAGGTGGAGAAATGAGCCGGTTTCTCCTAGCCCTCAAGGTCTGCCTCTCCCAGGTGGATGCGGTGGGCACCATGGTGTTTGACGAAATTGATGCAGGGGTATCGGGACGGGTTGCCCAAGCGATCGCCGACAAGCTCCACCAGCTCAGCCGCCACCGCCAGGTGCTCTGCGTCACCCACCAACCGATTATTGCTGCCCAGGCCGATTTACACCTGCGGGTGAACAAAGAAGTGGTCAATCCAGGAGCTGCCGCTTCGCCCAAGCCATCGGGTAAGGGCAAGCCGTCTAACGCCACTCCCGAGGGAGACGATGCGGTGCGTACCGTGGTGCGAGTGGTGGCCCTAGATGAACAGCAGCGCCTAGAAGAACTGGCCCAGCTCGCTGGCGGCAAAACCGATCACCACGCCATCACCTTTGCTGGCTCGTTGCGATCGCAGGTGAACCCCGAGGGCACTGGCGCTGAGCCTTCACCATCGTCACCACCGGACACTGAGGCATCTACTTCAACCGAGGCTCCGCCCAAAGCAGCCAGCAGTCGGAAGAAAGCCAGTGCCAAATCCACCGGCAAGACAGCTAAAGCAGCGTCGAAGTCCCGCCCTGCCTCCTAACCCCTCAGCGTCGCCGTCCACCGTCTAGGACTTGTCTAGAGATGCTCAAGGTCAACCAGGGCAGGGCTAGGCTAGGATTGGGGCAAACCCATCTGCAGGAGACATAACCATGCGTCAGCCTATCCTCAAATCCTTAGCAGGAGCGATCGCCTTGGGAAGTGCTCTGTTAGCGATCGCCACTCCAGCGATCGCCCAGAATGCCGACCACCTTGATCAACTCCGCAGAACTGGACGCTGCTCGTCCTGTGATCTATCTGGAGCAGACCTCAGCGGTCTCGATTTATCCCATGCCTACCTGGCGGGCGCATTCCTGATTGGAGCCGATTTGTCGAATGCCAATCTGCGTAGCGCCAACCTAGAGCGCGCTATTCTCAATGGTGCTAACCTCAGCGGTGCCGACTTCACCTTCGCAGACCTAACCGACGCCAGCCTCAACGGCGCTCGCATCGAGATCCCTGCCATCTTCACCGGAGCGACCCTCGATCGCATGGTGATGCCCAGTGGTCAGGTACGCGGCAGTTCATCTCCCTGAACCCACACCGGCAACCCTAGGAAGAAGCGGTTTGCACCGATGGGCTAGAGGCGACCTCCAACGACGACACGTCGGTTGGGGAAACCACGAGATCGAACCAAAATGTCGTCCCCACGCCTACTTCGCTGACGAGATGCATCAGGGTATGGTGTTTTTCCATAATATTACGGACAATCGATAGCCCTAAGCCCGTGCCCTCTAGGGTATGCACCCGGTTTTCTACCCGAAAGAAGCGATCGAAGATCGCCTGCTGATCTTCTGGATCAATGCCAATGCCCGTATCAGATACCTCGACCCGCACGTAGGCATTGCTCTCATAGTCTTCATTCACCGGCAGGGGATAGGCACGAATAGCAACCTTGCCACCACTTTCGGTGAACTTAAGGGCGTTACCTACCAAATTCGCAAAGACCTGCAGCAGTAAATCATAGTTACCAACGACCGATGGAATATTAGGGTCAATATCCTGCAGTAGCTCAATTCCCTTGTCTCTAGCATTCAACTGATAGGTGCGCAGGGTCTGCTCAATAGGCTGGGCAATTTCAACAGCTTCAAACCGATAGCGCTTGTTTGACTCTAGGCGAGACAGATCCAGCACATCGTTGACCAATCGCGTGAGGCGATCGGTTTCGCGGTTGGCCGTATCTAGAAATTCCCGGCGCTCCACGTCGCTTAGGTCTTCGCCATACTCATGCAGCGTTTCAATAAACGACTTGATGTTAAACAAGGGGGTGCGCAGTTCATGGGAGACATTGCTGATGAACTGGCTCTTAGCCTCATTCAGCTCCACCTCACGGGTGATATCTTGCACGGTGATAGCAATGCCCTTCAAATGCTCCCGCGATTGATCGAGCACGGTGGTCAGCAAGATGCGTACGGTGCGATCGCCCGCTTCGGGAATATGGATGCGGTATTCTGTGGCTTCGCGATCGCCCGAGGTTTCTGAGAAATCACCAGAGGCAATCTGGTAGAGCGGCTTGGTTAGCTGTGCCTTCACAGACAGCGGCAGATGCTGCAGAGCAGGCTTGGACAACACATCCTGACCATCCCAGCAAAAAATGCGCCGCGCCGTTGGATTCACCAACATAATCCGCATATGGTCATCCAGCAGCACCGCCCCATCCGCAATGGTAGACATGAGGGTCTCCAGCTTGGCTTTCTCCGCCGTCAGCTCCTCAATATTCTGCTCTTCATAGCTGCCGAGGCGTTCAGCCATCTCATTGAAATTGAGGATGAGTTCCCCTAACTCACCGCCTAGGGGTAAATCAATACGCTGATGGAAATTACCAGCGGAAATATTTTTGACCCCCACCAACAGTTCCTTAATCGGCTTGGTAATCGTGAGAGCGTTGAACACCGCACCCAAAATCACCATCACCCAGATCGACACAAAGACGGCAATGGTGACATCCCGCGTCAGGTGGGATGAGGTGACCACCGTAGGGTTGGGATTAATGCCGATCGCTAAAACGCCTAAATACGTCCCTTCGTGTTCTAAAGGCACAAACACGTCGGTCACTTCGCCATCGGGGGTAAGATGCTGCCGCACCATGGGCGCGTTGCGGTTCTCCGCGTAGTTCTCAGGGAGCTGCATGCGTCGCTGGATCGTCAGCGAGTTCTTCACCTCCGACTCTGAGAAAGGAATGCCAAAGAAGATATCACCATCCTCATCGGCATAGAGCATGTAGCGGATGCTGGTGGTGCTGCTGTAGAAACGATGGGAAAAGCGCGCCAGCTCCGTGCGGTTGCTGTCACTCACCAAGGGAGCCGCATTCGCTGCCAAGAGCAGCCCCAAGTCTCGCCCAAAGCGCGTGTCATTGAGACGGGCATCTTGCTGAATGCTGTTGACGGCCCAAAACGTGAGACCACTCATCAGCAAAGAGACCACAAGCGTAGCGGCGGCCATCAGCCGCGTTTGCAGCGTGAATTCTGACCACCACCGGGCGATAATTTCTCGAAGCTGACCAAATAGCTCAAACAAGGCAGTGTAAGAAAATAGGACTAATCGTCAAGCCGCACCGTCACGCCAGAGTACTCTTCATCGGTACTTGGTTCTCTGGCGCATCTAGCCTATGCCACGAAACACCTCAATCATATCAAGTTCAGCCGCCTCCAGCCCAGACCGATCAATGGTCTCGATCATCTAAGCCAACCTGAAACGACTGGAATAGACTCGGGGGATGGCTCCCCCTTGCGGTCTGCATAGGTCACGAGCTGGTCTAATGAGCCTGCATTTGATGACCGATATCTCGCCGAGCATAGAGCCCATCAAACTGAATGCAGTCTAGAGCAGCGTAGGTCTGAGCGATCGCTGCCTGGAAGGTATCGCCCATGGCCGTCACCCCCAACACCCGACCGCCGTCGGTGACCGGCACACCCTTCTGCTGCCGAGTGCCCGCATGGAAGACGATCGCCCCCGAGTCTTCCGCCGCCGCTAGCCCGGTAATTTCGTGGCCCTTGGTAAATTTATCGGGATAGCCCCCGGATGCAGCCACAACGCAGGTAGCCACCCCCGGTGTCCAGGTAAAGGGCGGCAGTTGGGCGAGGCGTTGCTCAACGCAGGCCAGCAACACTTGGTCGAGGGGTGTTTCCAGCAAGGGCAAAATCACCTGGGTTTCGGGATCCCCGAAGCGACAGTTAAATTCAATCACCCAGGGATCGCCCCCAGGGGTAATCATCAGGCCGGCATAGAGCACCCCCCGATAGTCGATACCGCGCTGGCGCAGAGCAGCGATCGCTGGCTCCAAAATATCGCGCTGGATGCGATCGAGCAGCGCATCGGTGACCACGGGGGCCGGAGCATAGGCTCCCATGCCGCCGGTGTTGGGGCCCGTGTCGCCCTCGCCGATGCGTTTATGATCTTGGGCGGCCAACAGCGGGCGGATAGACAAGCCATCCGTGACCGCCAGCACCGAAGCTTCTTGACCCACCAGACAGTCTTCAATCACCACCTGCTGGCCAGCATCGCCAAACTTACCGCCGAAGATGTCCTTCAGGCTAGCGATCGCCTCCTCCACCGTAGCCGCCACGGTCACCCCTTTGCCCGCCGCCAAGCCATCGGCTTTGATCACAATCGGTGCGCCCTGATCTTTCACATAGGCGATCGCCGGTTCTAGCGACGTAAACACCTGGGAGGCAGCCGTGGGGATACCCGCCTCCACCATTAAGGCCTTTGCCCAGGCCTTACTAGATTCGATTTGGGCACCGGCGCGGTTGGGCCCAAAGACCTTCAGCCCTTCATTTTGCAGATAGTCCGTCATGCCTGCTGCCAAAGGCACCTCGGGGCCAATGACAATCAGACCCACATTATTAACCAGCGATAGCCGAGCAATGCCTTCGAAGTCTAAGCTGGACATTGCAATGTTGCGACAGCCATCGAGTTGGGCGGTTCCTCCATTGCCTGGCACGCAGAAGACCTCCTGCACCTTCTCAGATTGCAGAAGCTTCCATGCGAGGGCATGTTCGCGCCCCCCATTACCAACCACTAATGCTTTCACGCCCAGATCACCTCGGTGAATAGAAATGTATTACGTATGAGAGCCAAGCGTCGAATATCAATATAAAAACAACTAGGCATCAAGTGTTAGTGAATTTAAAGGGTAGTTCTGTAGGATTGTAAGAATTGATTCGACAATACGTCTAGTCTCTACCGTGAAATTGCTTCCATATCTTAACCTGTGATGCTCCCCATGATGGCGCTCAGATCCCTGACTGAGGTGATGCAGGCAGCGATCGCTCTCGCGTAGGTGAGTTCACTGACATCAGGGCTCCGCCCCTAGGATTTGGGCGGATCGATCCATCGGTGGGCTGAAGGGACTAAAGGCCACCATCAGCTTGGTTTTGGTATGGGGTAGACATTTATGTGATGATGGCGAGAGGAACTGGAGCGTCTACCCCAGAGTCCTGAGTCTTGAGAATACGTCCCATGGGCAGACTGGAGTGGCAGTGATGGCGCGATCGCTTATTCAGACGCGGCACAATTTAATACAGCACAATTCAGGACGGAGAGGCTGGTCTTGGGCAGGGATAGCCCTTGCAGGCCTGCTGGCGATCGCGCCTCCAGCCATCGCCCAGCCGCCACCTTTCTTGCTGGATCCGATCACCGATCAGGATGAAGAGCCCCTGGTAGATGAAGCGGTGGTCGAGGGCGATCGCTCTCTCTCACCAGAGGAGGCTCTGGAGCTAGAGGCGGCTCTGGATGACCTGCGTCAAGAAGGTCTGGTCTTGGATCAACAGGGGCAGCGGGATGCCGCCTATGAGATTTGGGTGCGAGAGCTACGGTTGCGGCAGTTTCTCGGCTATCGAGCCGAAATTGAGGCTCTCAACTGGCTGGGTCAACGAGCGTTTCAGGATGATCGAACCGAGGAACTGCGGGCGGTAGGCGATCGCTTAGCGCTGATTGAAGCGATGGCGCTGGAGGAGCTGGAGGTGGATCTGGATCTCTGGATCACCATTGCCCAAACCTACGAAACGGTGCGCAAGAAAGACGAAGCGATCGCGGCCTATATCCGTGTACTCGACTACAGCCGCCAGCAGCGAGATCCGGCGCTGGAACAAAGTACGTTGCAAACCTTGGGGCAGCTTTATCTCAACTGGTTTGACTATGGTGATGCCGCTGCGACCTATCAAGAATTGGCGCAGATCCTGCAACGCCAGGGCGATCGCGCTCAAGAAGCCCAGGCGCTTGAAAATCTGGCCTATGCCTACGAGCAGGATCAGCAATATCTACAAGCGATCGCCACCCAAGAACGCTTGATAGAACTCTATACCGCCGATGTGCTGGAACGCACGTCTCCCGAGCAGATCAACCAGGTGCAGGTGATGCCCGTGCCGCGATTGAAGATTGCGATCGCCAATAACTACCAGGCTCTAGGGCGCTACGACCGCGCCGCGATCAACTACCAAGCCGCCCTCACCGCCGCCCAGCTCAGCCAGCAGTTTGGCTATGCCAGCGATGCCCTACGCCAGTTGGCCGAACTCTACAAAACCATTGAGCGCTTTGATGATGCTGTGGTGGCCTACCGTCGCTTGGTGGACGTGGAGCAACAGTCCTACAGCGTCTATGGCATGATGCGGGCCTACGACGAAATCGGTCGCATCCATCGCGATCGCGGCCAGATTCCCCAATCCTTAGCAGCCTTTGAGCAAGCCCTGCGCTTGGCTCAGCAATTGGGTTTTCGAGAGGCCTATTTTGAACGGCAGCTTTTGTCCGTCCGTCCACCCCTGCGTCCTGTGCGGGTACCCGAGGTAGCGCCAGAGGTGCTAGAAGTGCTCGGCGGTTCAGACGCAGAGGAGGCAGAGAACCCTTAAGCCGTGAACGTTGTTTGACCCATATCCTCCGACCCCTTTCCCTAGCGATCGCTAGGGAAGCTGGCCCTTAAGCAGTGAACGCCATTTGGCCAATATCCTCCGGAGCCAAGTGGTCATGCACAACTTCACCATCCCGGAACCACACCACCCGCCGCGTCAGCCGGGCCACCTCGGCCTCGTGGGTGACCATGACCACGGTGATGCCGCTGGCGTTGAGTTCGGCAAAAATCTCCATCACGTCTTGGGTGGTGTGGGAATCCAGCGCACCAGTGGGTTCATCCGCCAACAGCAGCACCGGCTGATTGACAATGGCGCGGGCGATCGCCACCCGCTGCTGCTGCCCCCCCGAAAGCTGAGCTGGCTTATTGGATAGGCGATTGTCCAAACCCACCCGCGTTAGAGCCGTCGTGGCGCGATCGCGGCGTTCCGCAAAGGGCACGCCCGCATAGACCATGGGCAGCATGACGTTTTCCAAGGCTGTCAACTGGGGCAGGAGATGAAATTGCTGAAAGACAAAGCCGATCTTTTGGTTACGGATGTGGGCCAGGGCGCGATCGTCGAGGAGGGACACATCCACCCCATCGAGACAGTAGCGACCCGCCGTAGGGCGATCGAGACAGCCAATCACGTTCATGGCCGTGGATTTTCCCGAGCCCGACGGCCCCATAATGGCGCAATACTCACCGGACTGAACCGTGAGCGATACATCCGACAGGGCGCGCACTTCTAGATTACCCGTGCCGTAGACTTTGGAAATATGGTCAAACTGAATAATGGGTTGGGTCATGGGAGGCTCCACCAGACGCGATCGCGAGATAGGGGACTAGTACTCTGAGGCGTAAGTAACCCGCCTATGGACTGAGGCGGGAAACCTTGTGTGTCCTGGATCTTTTTCGTTTTTCTGTCTTCGTTCTTCTGTCTTCGTTCTTCTGTCTTCGTTCTTCTGTCTTGCAGTACTAGGCACTGCGCAGGGCCACAATGGGGTCGAGCTGGGCTGCCTGCCGCGCCGGCACCACCCCAAAGAACAGGCCAATGCTCCCCGACACCACCACTGAAATCACAATGGCGCTCACGGAGATACCTGGCTGAAACGGCGTCACCACCCCCAGGAGCGCGGCTCCACCCACCCCAATACCGGTGCCAATAATACCGCCGGCCGCTGATAGGATCACGGCTTCAATCATGAACTGCACCAAAATGTCGTTCCCCGAAGCACCGATCGCTTTCCGTAAACCAATTTCCTGGGTACGTTCCCGCACCGATACCAGCATGATGTTCATAATGCCGATACCGCCCACTAGGAGGGAAATACCAGCGATCGCCGCTAGCATGGCGGTCAGTGCGCCGGTGATCGTGCCGGTAAACTCCAGCAGGTCTTTTTGGCTGCGCACCACAAAATCATCCGCGCCGGTAATTTTATGGCGCAGGCGCAGCAGGTTGGCAATTTGGAACTCAGCCGCCCCCATGTTGTCCTGTTGATCCACCGCCGCCACAATATAGGTGAGCTCGACGCCAAAGGGCGAGGTCTGCCCCACCAAGCGCCGGGATAGCGTCAGCAAGGGTACCAGCACCGCTTCGTCATAGTTCAAACCGCCTAGCCCAGCTCCCTTTTCCTCTAAAACACCAATCACCTGAAAGCTAACGTTTTTCACGCGGATTTGCTGCCCCACGGGTTCCGTTCCCTGAAAGAGGCGATCGGCTAGCTCATAGCCCAGCACCGCCACCTGGGTACTGCGCTGCATATCTAGATCGGTGAAAAAGCGCCCTCGCCCCACGATGAAGTTGCGCACGAGGGGAAAGCCCGGGGTGGTGCCGACAATGGTGGAATTGGTAGACCGATTGCGGTAGACCACCGGGCCGCTGTCGTTAAACTCCGGCGCAACCCCCACCACCGAAGGCACCTGCTCAGCGATCGCCTCTGCGTCGGACAGCACCAGGGTCTTGGGAAGATTAAACGTTGCCCGTTGGGTTTCTTGGTTACCCGGCACCACAAACAGCACGTTGGGGCCCAAGCTCTCAATTTCCTCTGACACAAATTTTTGCGCCCCTTCACCAATGCCCACCATGGCAATCACGGAGGCATTGCCGATGATGATGCCTAGCATCGTGAGGGTACTGCGCAGCTTGTTAGCTGTGAGGGTTTTGACCGCCATTCCCAAGCTTTCACGCAAGTCCATGGATTCTACTCCTCCTCACTAACATCACCAAAGTTGAGATTTTCTAACCGCTGTCCGGGCGGTAGATCGACAAACACGCGATCGCCGCTCTCCAGACCGCTGAGAATTTGAGTCTGGTTGCCCACGGCCGGGCCCAGGGTCACTCGGCGGAAGCGAATCCGGTTTTGGTCATCCGGCACCAAAACTCCGGTATCGCCCTGCTGGGTGACGATCGCCACGGTTGGCACCACGAGCGCTTGGTCTACCGTCTCGCCAATAAATTCCACATCCACATTCATCTGCGATCGCAGCCGATCTTGCCCTTCTAGCAGCTCAATGCGCACCTGAAACGAGGTGACGTTTTGCTCAATCACCGCCTCCGGAGCCACCAGCCGCACCCGTCCCTCAAACACCTCCTCAGGATAGGCATCCGCCATCACCTCCACCCGCTGCCCGAGCTGGATCTGGGCAATATCTACCTCTGGCACTTCGGCTAAGATTTCTAAGCCTTCAGCGATCGCCACAATCGCCGATGAGGTGGCCGACGAAGCCGTCGATGCCGAGGTTGTGGGGGCGACAAACGCCCCTTCCGACGCATAGCGCTGGGTAATGATGCCGTTAAACGGAGCCCGAATGAAGGTATCCTCATAGCGAACGCTGGCCGCTTGAAGGCTAGCCTCCGCCTCCGCCACCTGGGCCCGAGCTGCATCAATACTTTCTACGCGGCTACCGCTCTGCTGCTGGCGTAGATTTTCCTGGGCTTCCCGCAAACTAGCCTGCTGGCGTTCTAGAGTCGCGCGGGCAGCATTCACCGTGTTGGTCGCTTCATCCAAGCCATCTTGGGCGATCGCTCCCTGATCGTAGAGAAATTGCTGGCGCTCCACCCGCTCGGTCGCCAAGACCACCTGCGACTCTGCTTCAACCACCAGGGCCTGGGCCTGCTCCACCCGGGCCTGGGCCTGGGCAATCTCCTCCGGTCGGTTACCGGTCTCCAACTCCTGCAGGCGCGACTGGGCCTGGGCGACCTGGGCCTCAGCCTGGGCCACGTTGGCCGCCGCCGTATCATTTTTCATCAGAGCAATCACCTGTCCACGGGTGACGCGATCGCCCTGTTCAACGTAGAGTTCATCCAAAATATCGGAGGTCGCAGGGCTAATATTCACCGTGCGAAAGGGCTGCACTGTCCCGCTAGCTCGAATACGAAGCGCCACACTACTGGTTTCAACGGGAACTGTCAACGCATTGAGCTGCTCAGCCGACGGAGAGGATTGGCGTGTAGTCACGAGCACGACGGCACCAACTCCCAATAGCCCTACTGCGGCTAAACCAATCACCCAAGGCATCGATCCGCGGGCTTTGCCGGGAAAAGGACGTTGCATAACGTAAAGGGATCCAAGGAAAACACGATCAACATCAACAGCACTGCCCTACGGGTTAGACCATTGCTGAGTTCTGCTTCTATGGTATCGATCCTTCCAGCCATCTGTGAGGACAGGGACATCGCTACCTCGACGCTTACCTTTACGCTAGCGCTGATTCCGCCGTTTGTCGTCCTCCATGTGTAGTCATCCCATCGGGCGATCGCGGTCACAGGATCCCAGGGAGCATCCATGCCCCGCCCTAGGGTTGAGACTCCATCCAAGCAAAACGACTCCCTACGAAACAAGAGAGCCGTGATTGAGGTATGGACGTTAAGCGGCCAACGGGAGTAGCTGAGACCTAGACAAGCGATCGCCGACTAGATCGAAGAATCCAGGGGTACGGCCGGGAGAACGTTGTTAGCAGATGCTGTGGTGGTTTCAGACGGCACATCGCCTTCCCCTACAGCGCGGGTAATTTCTACGCCATTTTGCTCTAGGATCACCAGGGGCTCACCGCCGGGCACAAATTCAATGCGCTTCACCAAAACCTGACCGTTCGACAAGAGTTGACCTTCGCGAACATAGCGACTGTGGGGTTCATTCGGCGCTGCCACAATCGCGTGAACCGTGGTGCCAATTTGTACCACACCAGTAACTACCACAGCCCGAGCTAAGTCCGTGGGCGGCGGCGGCGGTGGGCCGGCCGGCTGCTGCGGCACCAGCTCGGGAATAGGCGCTAGGCCACCAGGAGTAAGAGGCGGAGAGGCACCGTTGCCACTTGGGTCACTAGGTGCTAGTTGTGGTGGTGTTGATGGCTGGTTTTCGTCCTCTCCGGTGGAAATAATGCGCGGCGTGGCGGGAATCAGCGCGAAAGGGTTATCCCGTTCCTGAGTAATCTGCCGAATACGTTCATCGGCATTCGTGGAAGCAATCAAGTCTGCATCAGCAGGGGGCGGCGGTGGCACAGCTGCACCTTCAACCACAGGCTCTTCAAAACCTTCGGCTGACTCATCGCCCAACTCATCGCCTGGAGGAAGCTCCCCTTCAACCGGCTCATCCGGAATCGGTACAGCTTCAAACTCTTCACTCACCGTCTCATCCTCGCCACCCGAGAAGAACTGGCAGCCGCCCACCAGCACCGTTAGGCTTCCAATCAACACTAGCTTCCACACTTGACGCATACCCAGTCCCCCGTGTCACACATCTCTAACAATCAATACTTCAACGATGATGCGATCTGCCTGCTTGACGTCTTCTATAAGACGACCGAATTGTATGCGGTTCTCGCCAATTCGGCAAACTGGGAGCGATCGCCGGCTAGTTGCTGTTCACCTACGTTTAGTCTAGCGAGAATGGAAAACTTGCGGTTAGGCTTTGGTCGCTGACCGTGCCCGTCAGGGTTTGGGTTTCCCCACGGGTCAACAGCGTCACCTCAAAGGGAATCTCCGCCGACCCACCAGCGCAGCGGGTAAAGAGATTGACTCGAATGCTGTAGCTGCCCGTGGGCGCTTGGGACACAGGCCAAAAGATATTTTCGATGGGCTGGGTGGTTGTGCCGCTACAGGCTGCGTTAGCATCGACATCCAGTTGCCCTCCTGAGGGTACCTGACGGTTGTAGTAAGCAACAATGTTCCCACTTGGATCGGTGACTTCTAGATCGAGGTCATCACTGGTCGCCCAACGAAGGGTGACTTGAATATCGCCCGTTCCCAACCCTTCGGGTGTGCTTTCCTGCACCACAAACGACGGCGTAGGACAAATTTCGGAGAGGTCTTGCAAGACACCTCGCGGGTTGACCATATAACACCCCTGCCGCTCTTGGGAGATAGCAGCATGGCTGCCGAAAATAGGCAGCACCACGGCAGATACCACCACTACGGTCTGTAAGAGCTTGGACATAGTGACATAATCCCTTCAGTAGCCAGCAAAGAATAGCACAGACAACCCAAATCAGAGGCGATTCCCCAAGGACAACAGGCACGGGGTAGATCGAGGCTCGGTGGAGCACCTCGACAGGGCAGAGGGTAGCGCGAAGTATTGATGGATATCGATAGGCCGATTAGGCCGCTTACTATAGAACAGCATCGTCCATCGACAACCCCATTTTTAAGATGCCCGATTTCCTGATGTTTGTTATCAACGGCGATCGATATAGGGTTTGGCATCGTGGCGGGGCGATCGCTGAAGAGCCCGTCTCGTTGAACCATCATCCACGGCCCTCCTAAGGGTGAATTTGGCTGACGAGTCTGGGCCAAATCCTTCATAATTCTTTAGCCAGCGTTAGTCAACGATCAAGTGGAAGCGATCGCCCTATGCAACCGGATATTTTGCGTCAATTACTCGCTGCTGTGGCCCAAGGCACAGTGCCACCCGATGTCGCCTTTGAGCGGCTCTGGGATGATTTTGAACCGGTGGAGGAGTTCGCCAAGCTCGACCATCAGCGATCGCTGCGTACAGGCTTTCCGGAGGTGATCTGGGGGCCAGGCAAAACACCGGAGCAGATCGTGAAGATCATGCAGACAATGCGATTGGTGCAGCCGGTGGTGATGGCGACTCGCATTGAGCCAGAGGTTTACCACCAGATTCAGGCCCACATTCCCGATGCTGTCTACTACAAGCAGCCAAGAATTGTAGCGATCGCCCCCGATAACCTCATACCCTACCAACCGGGCACCATGACGCTACTGTCAGCAGGCACGGCGGATCTAGCGGTGGCGGAGGAAGCGGCGGTGACGGCAGAGCTGTGCGGCTTTCGGGTGGAGCGCCTCTGGGACGTGGGCGTAGCGGGCATTCAGCGGCTGTTGCAGCATCAGGAGCTGGTGCGGGAGGCGGATGTGTTGATTGTGGTGGCGGGCATGGAGGGAGCGCTGCCCAGTGTGGTGGCGGGGCTAACCAGCTGTCCGGTGATCGCCGTGCCCACCAGCATCGGTTATGGGGCTAATTTTGGCGGGCTGGCTCCCCTGCTAACCATGCTCAATTCCTGCGCGGCGGGCATTGGGGTGGTGAATATTGATAACGGGTTTGGGGCCGCTATTCTCGCAGGGCAAATTTTGCGGACAGCAGCCCGGATGAGCGATCGCCCCTAGTCCACCGAGATACCGTAGTTGTAGTAGCGCGTCCAGACTAAATGACAATATCGTTCCTACGCTGAGCATAGGAATGCTCCCAGCAGCGCTCCTGCGCCCAGACCTTATCGCTCCTAGACTCAGCGTGGGAACGCTCCAAGGGTCGCTCCTGCTCCCAGACCTAGTCGCAGAAGCGACCAAGATAGGTGTCAGCGCTCCCGCGTTGACACCATAGAATTTCAGTCGTTGTAGTAGCAGCTATCAATCCTCGTCGTCTTCGATCACGGCGCTGCGATCGAGGAGGAGCAGGTTGCGCAATTGGGCCGTATCAAAGTCCGTCAGCCAATTTTCGCCCGTACCCACCAGTTGTTCAGACAGGGCTTTCTTACTTTCAATAATTTCGTGAATGCGCTCCTCCAAAGTACCCGTACAAACGAACTTATGCACCTGCACATTACGGGTTTGTCCGATACGAAAGACGCGATCGGTCGCTTGGTTTTCCACCGCCGGATTCCACCAGCGATCGAAGTGGAAGACGTGATTGGCGCGGGTCAGGTTTAAGCCCACTCCACCAGCTTTCAGAGACAGGATAAATAATCGAGGAGCTTGAGGATCGTGTTGGAAGCGATCGACCATGGCTTCCCGCTGTTTTTTGGAGGTGTTGCCGTAGAGGAACAGCACCTCTTGCTGAAACTGGTGCTCTAGATAAGTCTTAAGCAGCTTACCCCATTCAGCAAACTGGGTAAAAATCAAGGCGCGATCGCCCTCGTCCATTAGTTCATCTAACATAGCCTGGAGGCGCTGGAGCTTACCCGACTGCTGGGCAGAGAGCAGCGGCACTTTCTTACTCTTACTGCCCAAGAGCTGCGGATGATTACAGACCTGCTTGAGCTTGGTCAACAGAGCAAGGATCATGCCGTGGCGCTGAATGCCTTCCGCTGATTCAATCTCCGCCAAGGCTGAATCCACCAACTGTTGATAGAGGGCCGCTTGGTCGGGAGCCAGGCCACAGAAGACGTTATTTTCCTGCTTATCCGGCAAATCTTGAATGATCGTGCGATCGGTCTTCAGGCGACGCAGAATAAAGGGCTGGACAAGCGATCGCAAGGTTTTCAACGATGCCGTATCGCCGTAGCGTTCGATGGGAATCACAAAGCGGCGCTGGAAGAAGTTGCGCGGGCCCAGATAACCAGGGTTGAGGAAATCCATAATCGACCACAGCTCTAGCAGACGATTTTCCACGGGGGTGCCGGTGAGGGCAATGCGGAACTGGGTTTCTAATTCCCGTAGCGCCTGAGATTGCTTTGCTTGAGGGTTTTTAATATTCTGAGCTTCATCCAAGACAATCCCCCGCCAAGAGACCCGCTTCAGGGTTTTCAGATCGCGGTATACCAGAGGATAGCTGGTCATCACTAGATCAACGGCTTCAGCAGCGGTGACAAACTCAGCCCGTTGCGATCGCTTCTCCCCATGCTGCACCAACACCTTGAGACTGGGCGCAAAGCGTTTCACCTCCCGTTCCCAGTTGCCCAACACCGAGGTGGGACAGACCAGCAGGGTGGGAGCCGTCAGGGCTCCCTGTTCCTTGAGATGCAGCAACAGGGCGATGAGCTGAATGGTTTTTCCTAGACCCATATCATCAGCCAGGCAGGCCCCCAAGCCCCACTGTTCCAAAAAGTCGAGCCAGGATGCACCGCGCTGCTGGTAAGGGCGTAGGGTGCCTTGGAAGCTGGCGGGGGTGGGCAGGGGTTCGATGCTTTGGTTGCCGGTGGTGAGGGTGGTTAGCAGTTTTTCCAAGGCTCCGGAGGTCTCAAAGTTGACCACCGGCAGCTTATCGATCATCTGCGTGTCGCCGGTTTTGATGCGCAGGACGTCTTCTAGGGAGAGCGATCGCTGATCTTTGCGACTTTCAAAAAAGGCTTGGGCCGCGCGAATATCGGGCGATCGCAATTCCACCCATTCGCCGTTAATGTCCACCAGCGGCGTATCCAGTGCCACCAGCCGATCAAACTCTGCCTTGGAAATCCGCTGTCCGCCAATGGACAGTTCCCACTTAAAGTTCAGCAAACTTTGCAGCCCCAAGCGTTTGCGGTTGCCCTTGGGCGGATCGGCCTTGATGCTCAAACCTAGACGATTGGCAAACCCATCTTGCTGAGCCAAACTCGGAGGCAGCACCACCCCCAGCCCATTCTCCCGCAAGCGCCAGGTTTGCACCTTCAGAAAGTCATACACCTGATTGGGATTGAGGTGACAGGCGATCGGCTGCTGGGTTTGCAGACTAGCTTCCAACACCGGATAGAGGCGGGAGGCGAGACCAAGACCGGCTAACAGGGTTTCCTGGGGCAGTTCAATGGTGCGGCCATGGTAGACCCAGCGATCGACGGGATGGGCCCAAACCGTCTGGGCATCCACCAAAAAACTAGGCTCAATCACCGACTGCAGGTAGTAGTCTAGCACCCAAGCCTTTTCATGCTCCGCTGGCACCTTGAGGATAAAACAGGTGCGAAAGGTGGCGGTTTGTTGGGCAAGCTGATGTTGAATGGGGGCAATCCAGGCGGTCAGCAGCGACTGCAGGGAATCGAGACCAGCCGCATCGGTCTGCAGGCCACGAGTCGTCTCCGAGGGCGATCGCTCTTGGCCAACCCCCAAGGCCTGCAGCCATTCTCGCAGGGGCGGATCTTTGGGAAACGGGCTGGTGGGCAGAGGACGGGCGGCGATCGCTTGCTGCACTTGAGTATCGGTGGCGGCTTGCAGAAAGCTGAGGATGCGGGCTCTGGCATCGCTGGGCAGGATCGGCTCGGTCTCGGCATCGTCTGCCTGGGTGGTGACATCCAAGCCATAGAACCGGCAGACCGCAGGCATAACCTCGGCAAAGCGCGCCAGCCGTTCTTGATCGGTGGCGCTGTCGAGCAAGACCTGCCAGGTGGCGATCGCGGTTTGCTCATCCACCCGGCTAAATTCCGGCAAAAACTTGGATCGCGCCAGCAGGTCTAGGTGCCAGCGGGCCACGTGCGACCAAAAGCGCAGATCGCCGCCCATGAAGCCACTGGCTTGGGATTGGATCCCTAGGGGCAGCGATCGCAGCAGGGTGAGCGCCTCATCGGCCGACAGCCACAGGCCGCTAATCTGCCAGGGTTGAAGGGTTAACTCCGAAGCGCTTGGCTCAGCCGCATCCCCAGGCACCGCCACAGAAAAGCGCGGCATCGTTTTGCCATCCTGCTCCAGGGTGGGCAAGCTCACGGGCAGCGATCGCCATCGGGGAGCCCAGGCATCGACCCAGTTGTCCAGGGAGTCTGCCCCATCGCGATTGGAACCTGCCGGCACCGTCGCCAAGGGGAACTGGGGCATAGCCCACTGGATGGAGTGCTCCTGGTGCAACTGCTGCAAAAACTGCATCAGGTCTGCCAACGCCATGCCATAGGGATGGGCGCGATCGCTGCCCACCTCCGCTAGCGCATCCAGCGGCTGCCAGGCCTCACCCCAGACCACAAAGCCAGGCTCAGTCTCCGGAGGTTGATGGTCGGTCGAGGTGCCCTCTGGAGCGTCGAACAACGCCGAATTCTGGGGCAATGCCAGCCAGCTACCGTGTAAGATTGCCATGCGAACCGTAGAACCATAAGTTGACGTGGGAGACGGGATGGCTGATGGTCAACGCAGACCAGCGCCCTGAACCATTCCAGCAAACCAAAACGACCTAAGCGACTACGTCATCAGCAAATCTCGGGAAGCAGGAGCCCGTTGCTCTTAATCCCCCATCCCTTCATGATGTCAAGCATCGCCGGATACGTTTGGCTCATTCTACCAAGATCCGGTGATGGCCACGGAAAATCGATACAACTGGCCAAGGAACGCTGGTGATCCGAGGCTAAGGTTTAGCCTGAACGTGCCGCGTGAAGAGCGATCGCAGCAATTGGCGTTCGGGGCTACTTTAGAGCCATTTAGGGCTTAAAAAACAAGAGAATAGTTAAGCTTAGCGGAAAGCGATCGCAGTTTCAAGATCGATGTTACGATTGCCACAGAAGAACAACAGAACTCAAGAAGAAATAAAGGTACAGCATTTCATGCGAGAGGAAATTGATAAGTTAATATCCATCGACGGTCGGGATATTAGACTTAAGATGGGGTTGCTAGCACCCCAAGCCGGCGGTTCCGTTTTGGTCGAGTCAGAACAAACCTCCGTCCTAGTCACGGCAACCCGCTCCTCAGGCCGTGAAGGAATCGACTTTTTGCCCCTCCTGGTGGATTACGAAGAAAGGCTTTATGCCGCTGGGCGCATCCCTGGCGGTTTTCTGCGTCGTGAGGGTCGCCCACCGGAAAAAGCAACGTTGATTTGCCGCTTGATCGATCGTCCCATGCGGCCGCTCTTTCCCCAGTGGCTCCGGGATGACATCCAGGTGGTAGCCACCACCCTATCCATGGATGAACGGGTTCCCCCCGATGTCTTGGCGGTGACGGCGGCATCCTTAGCCACTCTGATTGCACAAATTCCCTTCAATGGGCCGATGGCTGCCGTGCGGGTCGGGCTAGTCGGCGATGATTTTATTATTAATCCCACCTATCAAGAAATTGAGATGGGAGATCTAGATTTGGTGGTCGCCGGATCCCCCGATGGCGTGATTATGGTGGAAGCTGGGGCAAACCAATTGCCCGAGCAAGACATCATTGAAGCCATCGACTTCGGCTATGAAGTGGTGCGCGATTTGATCCAGGCCCAGCTCGACATCATCAAAGAATTGGGCATCGAGGTGGTCACCCTCGCAGAACCAGTTGCCGATGAAACCTTAGCAACCTTCGTCAGTGAGCAGTCTGCGGACGCCATCAAGACCATCTTGGCGCACTTCGAGTATGACAAGAGCGCTCGGGATGCGGCCTTAGATGAAGTGAAGGACAAGGTGGCCCAAGCCATTAGCGAACTTCCTGACGATCATGCCATTCAGGTGGCGATCGCTTCGGATGGTAAAGCTCTGGGTAAGGCCTTCAAATCCCTCACCAAAACCCTCATGCGTCGCCAAATCGTTGACGATAAGGTGCGGGTGGATGGACGGAAACTCGATGAAGTTCGTCCGATCCAATGTCGGACAGGGCTCTTGCCATCGCGGGTGCATGGCAGCGGTCTCTTCCAGCGCGGGCTCACCCAGGTGATGTCTATTGTCACCCTAGGAACGCCCGGCGACGCCCAGGAAATGGACGATCTCCATCCCGATGGCAAGAAGCGCTACCTGCACCACTACAACTTCCCCCCCTACTCCGTGGGTGAAACCCGGCCGATGCGATCGCCCGGACGGCGGGAAATTGGTCACGGTGCCTTGGCAGAACGGGCCCTGATTCCCGTCCTTCCCCCCAAAGAAGAGTTTCCCTACGTGATTCGGGTCGTCTCGGAAGTGCTGTCCTCCAACGGTTCCACCTCCATGGGTTCCGTTTGTGGATCGACTCTAGGCTTAATGGATGCTGGTGTACCGATTACCAAGCCCGTGAGTGGTGCAGCCATGGGCTTGATTAAGGAAGGCGATGAAATTCGCATCCTCACCGACATCCAAGGCATTGAAGACTTCCTCGGCGATATGGACTTCAAGGTAGCTGGTACCGATACCGGCATCACTGCCCTGCAGATGGACATGAAAATCACCGGTCTACCGATTTCGGTGATTGCCGATGCCATCCACCAGGCTAAGCCAGCTCGGATGCACATCCTAGAAAAGATGCTGGCTACCATTGATCAGCCTCGCGCTGAGCTATCGCCCTTTGCGCCACGCTTGCTGACCATCAAGATCGATCCTGACCTAATTGGCTTGGTGATTGGTCCCGGTGGGAAAACCATCAAGGGGATCACCGAACAAACCGGTGCCAAGGTAGACATCGAAGACGACGGTACCATCACCATCTCCGCCCTAGAAGGCAGCAATGCCGAACAGGCTCGCGGCATCATCGAAGGCATGACTCGCAAGCTATCGGCGGGCGATGTCTATGTGGGTCGCGTGACGCGGATTATCCCCATTGGCGCATTTGTGGAAATCCTGCCCGGCAAAGAAGGCATGATCCACATTTCCCAACTCGCCGACTACCGAGTGGGCAAGGTTGAGGATGAAGTTGCCATTGGTGATGAGGTGATCGTCAAGGTACGGGAAATTGATAGTCGCGGTCGGATTAACTTAACGCGTCTTAACATTCATCCCGACGAAGCCGCTGCGGCTCGGGCTGCTGCCGACTAGCTGTCTGACCTATTGATTTAGGCCAAACCATCTGGCGATCGCTCTTGGGATAATCCTAGGGGCGATCGCTTTTTTGTGGGGGAGCGATCGGGGCAATTCCTGGGATTTGCTCATCTGCCCTTCAGAATGTGCCCATTCCGTCCTAAACTATAGGATGCATTATTGCTGATAACCCATCACGACAGAGTCACTCGTGCGAAAGATTGTCATTGCTGGTAACTGGAAAATGTACAAAACCCAGGCAGAAGCCCTAGAGTTTCTCCTCGGGTTTACCACCCTGGTGAATGAAGCGCCAGACGAACGAGAGATCGTCCTTTGTGGGCCGTTCACCGCCCTAGGCACCCTCTCCAAAAATTTACACGGCAGCCGCATTCGCATTGGCGCACAGAATATTCACTGGGAAGAATCGGGTGCCTACACGGGAGAAATCTCCGGGCCGATGCTGACCGAATATAGCATTCGCTATGTCGTCGTTGGGCATAGTGAACGACGGCAGTATTTTGGCGAAACCGATGAAACCGTCAACCTCCGCCTAAAAGCAGCCCAGCGCCACGGTTTAACGCCGATCCTCTGTGTGGGAGAAACCAAGGAGCAGCGTGATGCTGGGGAAACAGAATCCCTGATCATGATGCAGTTGGAAAAAGACTTGGTTGGCGTCGATCAAACCCAGTTGGTGATTGCCTACGAACCCATTTGGGCGATCGGCACCGGCGAGACCTGCGAATCCAGCGAAGCCAACCGAGTGATTGGCCTGATTCGTAGCCAACTCACCCATGCCGACGTGCCGATTCAGTATGGCGGATCGGTGAAGCCGGGTAATATCGATGAAATTATGGCCCAGCCCGAGATTGATGGCGCGCTGGTGGGCGGAGCTAGCCTAGAGCCCGAAAGCTTTGCCCGCATCGTCAACTACGTCGCCTAATCGTCTAGACAGGGGCGATCGCTCCATCATCGAAACAACCCATCAAAACAACTCAACACAGGAATGGGGGGTGGCCATCGTCATCCCCCATTCCTGTATCGTCTAGCGCCCGTTAGTCTATGGGCAACTCACCCCAACAAGATTGGAGCCACTACCCACAAAACCGGTGGAAATCCATCCTTCATAGGGAGCTGTGATGTAAATCCAGGTGCGCCGTCCTTCCGGCGTCACGGTTGTCCGGGTCATGTCCGCAAACTCAAAATCCTGGGCTCCTGTGGGAATTGTTGCCACATAGGTGCGTTCAGAAATCACCGGCTGGTTGCGTACGATCAGACCCAGAGGGGGCACCACTTGACAACGGGTGGTACCGGGCGCAGGCGTAGACGCAGCAGCCCCCGGAGCGGGCATAGGCGCGGGAAAGTTGGCTGCGGGTTCCGTATAGCTAAAGCCTGGCGGACAGGGCGTGCTGTCATCCCCAATCAAAAATCGCGTGTCAACCCAGCCCACTTGGGGCTCTAGGATTTGGATCCAGCCCTCACCGCGCCCATCTCCTAGCATCATCACACCTTCCGCTGGAATGGTGCCGACCACGGTACTGATCGTATTAGGCTGTTCATATACGGCAATTTGCGCCACGGTGGTGCGGCAGGTGCCCACCCGTTGAGCGATCGCTCCCCCAGCCCCCCCAGGAGCCAAGGTTGGCTTTTGGAGAGTTCTATCTGCCGCCTGTCCTGTCCCAACATTACCCATCGTCGCTAGAGCTAGCCCCAAAGCGATCGCGTATCCCATTCGTTTCATGGTTATAAACCTCACTCGTTAGCAGATCCCGTCACGGACATTTGCACTATACCTGTGGGTATCATCCCCCATGCTGGCGAACCCTGCACCGGATTAGACCATTCCCCAGGTGACGTCTGACCAACTGTAGCTAGATTATCCATTCGTCACCAGTAATTGGATCACCTGGCTGCATCTTCTGAGCCCTTTTTGGGGTAGGAAGTTCCCATAGTACAGCCTGGAAACCGACTGCCCATGGGTCATTTCAGAAACAAGGTGCCGAGGGTAACCGCTGAGGGCGATCGCCGCCGATCCTGACCAACCTGAGGTCAAAACAATCCTGAAGTCGGTCAAGAATCCTAGACTGGTAGAGCAGAGGGCGATCGCTCCGGAACGTTCATTCAAAACCCTCCTATCCGTACGCTACGGTATCGTTAGTGAGCATCCCAAGGATTAAGCGCATCCAAAGATAGCTGGGAGAAAGATTCGAGCATAATAAGAAGGTAGCAAACGACAAACCCTCGGCATCGGTGTGCCATCTTAACGGGTCTGGGTGTCCCAATCCGGTCTCGTTCGCTGAGCACGTGGCTAACTCAGGAGTAGGCAGTTGTATGGTTCAGGTTGAACATCTAAAGCCCAGACTTATGGTGGTGGACGATGAAACCGACAATTTAGCTTTGTTATATCGCACCTTTCGGCGAGACTTTGAGGTGTTTAAGGCAGAGAGTGCCTTTGAGGCCATGGATCTGTTGGATCGCGAAGGGGAGATGGCCGTCATCATCTCCGACCAACAAATGCCAAGGCTGTCGGGGATTGAGTTTTTGAGCCGAACGGTGGACTTGTTTCCCGATACGATTCGTATCGTCTTAACGGGCTACACCGATGCTCAGGATCTCGTCGATGCTATCAACAGTGGCAAGGTCTTCAAATACATCACCAAGCCATGGGATGCAGCCGAACTCAGAGCCTTGGTGAATCAAGCGGCGGAAACCTACAGCGCCATCAAGCAGCGCACCTGCGACTTGACCCGGGCCCTGCGGCGAGAGTCGCTATTCAACGCCGTGACCAGCGCCATTCGCGAGTCCTTGGACTACGACAGCATGTTGCGCACCATTGTGGAAACCATTGGCAACACCTTTGGAGCAGATGCCTGCATGTTGTACCCCGTCGAACAGGTGGAGTTTGGAGAGGCAGGATCGGTGAACCTACCCCTGGCCACCAAGGCTGAGGCGGATTTTGTGCTGGCCAATAGTACCCGCTGGGTCAACGCCGACTCGCCCAGCGATCGCGCCTCCCTCCCCCCGGTCGATCCAGAGGTATTGATGGGCAGTGTGGGCGATCGCTCCGTGAAAATTGCCCAAACCCAGCAGCAGGATCAGCCCTACGTCCAGCTTGTGATTCCCCTCACCTGCAAGCAAGAAATCCCGGCGGTGCTGGTGCTCTATAAGCAAACCACCAGTGCCTCTTGGCTCAAAGACGATATCGAGCTGGTGAAAGGCGTTGCCGAACAGGCCGCCCTAGCCATTTCCCAAGCCAAGCTCTATCAACGCATCCAAAAGCAAAGCGAACAAATGCAGGGCGAATTGGCCGTAGCCCGGCAGATTCAAGGCAATCTGCTGCGCCAGAGCCTGCCTGATATCGACAATGTCAAAATTCAGGCCTACTGCTACCCCGCCCGCGAGGTGGGGGGCGACTTTTTTGAAGTCTACCTGCATCCCCAAGGAGACATCTGGTTAGCCGTGGGTGACGTATCTGGTAAAGGAGTGCCCGCTGCCTTGTTTATGGCCAGCGCCCTATCGGTGCTGCGCCGAGAGCTAGCCCAAGAAGCGCCACCGCCCCCCAATATCGTCATGCAAAACCTCAACAGTAGCTTGCTTGACAACCTCGTTAGCAGCAATTGCTTTATTACCATGGTGCTTGCTAGTTTTTCCCCCGACACCAAACGCTTGGTCTATGCCAATGCGGGGCATATCTATCCCCTCGTGTGGTCGTCCTACCACCGGGAAGATAACGGTGAGAAAACCGGCAACCCGGCCCTCGAACCCACCTACCTCAAACAGCGCGGTGTGCCCCTCGGGATCTTGCCGCGATGGACAGCAGCGGCGGGCGAGTTGCAGCTACAGTCTGGAGATGTGCTGCTCTTGGCCAGCGATGGCGTCACCGAAGCCAGCATCGCCAATGTGGAACCCGGCAGCGGTTATGCCCCCACCAGCCGTTCTATGCTGCGGCAGGCGGGGCTATGGCAACTGTTGATTCAAGACCATAGCAGCCTCGACCTAACCCATATCCTGTCTCGGATTCAGGCTCATAGCGAGACCCAAGAAGATGATCAAACCATGCTCTCCCTGGAGGTGTTGTAGCTGATGAGAACTGAGCTGCATATCCCTAGTGACTTACGATTTTTGAATATTGTGGAAAGCTGGTTGCTGGGCGCGCTGGAGGTGGAACTGGGCGATCGCGTAGATTGGCCGCGCCAGTCCAATCGCCTGCGCCTCGTGTTGGTGGAGGCTTACTCCAATGTGGTGCGCCATGCCCACAAAAACCAGCCCAATTTGCCGGTGCTGATCCGATTGGAGCTGAAGGGACAAGATATTTCCATGGAAATCTGGGATCATGGACAAGGCTTCGACCTATCCACCTACTTGCCTCCCATGCCGGAGGAAAAACAAGACGGGGGCTATGGTTGGCTGATTTTGAACCGCTTAATGGATCGGGTGGAGTATCGCCTACAGGTGAATGGACGCAACTGTTTATCCCTGGAAGCAACACTGCCCACGGGCGAGTCCGAAAGCCCAAGCTGATGCCCAGACGTGATACTTAGATTGCATCCCCATGACTCTTACCATTTCCCTTCAGGCTGAGCATATCCACACCCTCAACCTCTCGCCCGCCACCAAGGTGTTGTCTACCCTCAAGGTTCAAGAAGCGATCGCTCAAGCTGGGCAAGCGATTCAGTTTGACCTAGACTATCCCCGCGAACCCGACGACCCCCGTGAACTTTCCGAAATTCCTGAGGTGCGCCTCTGGTTTCTGCGGCTGGATGCCGAATATCCTTGGCTACCCTTGTGGCTAGATTGGGGCACGGAGCTGAGCCGCTATACCGCCATGCTGGTGCCCCATCAATTCAGCCGTACGGAGGGCATTCAGTACAACCCTGAGGCGCTGGAGCTGTTTGTCATGGGCAAGACGTTCACCTTGCTGCACTGGCTGCGTCAGAATGGTATCGACGGACGCACCAAAATTAAGGCCATGCTGCTCACCCTCGGGTATGACCTCGATGATGCCTTTTTTGACCTCGTGGGAACCGCCTAGGAGTGCAAAACAGAAGAACGAAGACAGAAAAACGAAAAGGAATCCAGGACACACAAGGTTTCCTGCCTCAGCATATAGGCGGTTTACTTACGCCTCAGAGTACTAGGAGCGATCGCTGAGATTGGGATCGTCATGGATAAACCACAGGAGGGTCGTATCAATGAGTAGCTTCATTCCATGTAATCTTTAAAGCCTTCAAGCGGCTCATCAAAATCTGGAGCCATCCAAACTTGTCCTTTGGCACTGCCTCGTTGCCGTCGTTGGGTGGGTTGTAAAAACTGGATTAATTTTAGAATCGGCTGCTGATTTTGAGTAATGATAATTTCCTCGCCGTTGAGGGCAGATTGTAATAAATCCTCGATTTGGGCTTTAGCTTCGGTAATGTCAACGTGCTGCATGTTGAACCTCCATCGGTTAGGCGATTTGCGGGCGCAAGACTCACGCTGTTGCAAATTCAGTGAGGGGGCATTTACTGGAATGATGGAAACCCAAAACAATGTCTTCAGCAGGGATTCCAGTCTCGAATAGATCGTGGGCAATGCTCTGCTCAGTCCAGTCTTCTTCGATCCAAATTTTGTCGTTCTCTATGCGCAGATAGACCCTCACCCCAAAAGCCCGCTGTTTACCATCCCAACCAACACTGAACCAGAAGTAATGATCGCGTTCTTCGTCAAACGCAATGCATTCTTGCACGCCAATTTTGTTTGAACCTGCTGCCCAATCTCGATACTCGGTCAGAATGTTTTGGATGATTTGGCGATACTGAGTTAATTGAGCCATATTAGGCGGTGGCGTAGCCAGAATGTTCACGCATTAAAGGATGATGAAACCCAACTACGATTTCTTTTTTGGAGATCCCCATTTCTTCAAGGTCTTTGTCAAGTTCAATATCGGTATTATTTTCTTGAACCCAGATCTTGCCGTCTTTGATATCAAAGTGAAAGACTATATGATTGATGCGTTTGTCTCCTTCCCAGCCAACTCGAAGCAGTAGGTAATGATCTCGCTCCAAATCAATGATGAGTTGAGTTTCAACATCTTTCTCTCGCCAGATATCAACATATTTGTCTAAAAACTTACGAATACTTTGGCGGTAGTGTTCTAGTCTATCCATGATTGAATCTCCTTATTTGAAAGGTTGTACACAAGTAACTTTACGGGGTAGGCTTGCAGAACTTTTTGAATTAACTCTTCGACAAAAAAGAGGTTGTACACAAGATCGGGGATAGCTAAATAGAGGATGCGATCGGGCTGTCTTTCTGCCAAAGCGACTTTGTAGCAAAGATATTGTCCTAGAGCCGCATAGAAGTCAGTAATCTGAGAGACATTACTGAAGCTTTTAATTTCAACAGCTATCTTTCTTGCTCCTTTTTCTGCTCCGATGAGACTTTCTAAACCTAGATCGATCTGGACACTAATTTTTCCAATCGCAATTGAGAGTGGATCATGAGAAATCACCCACCCATCCAAAGTTAAAGTTTCTTTAACCCAGTCATGATATCGATCTCTCGCGGACATAACTTTACACCTCCGCTTCTATAGTAATTGAGGTATCGCAGCCAAAGGTATGGACGACTTTGACACAGGCGATGTAGTTGCCGGGGGCGGGATAGGTACAGGCGGCATCGCTGAGGGTTTTGAGGCTGCGATCTTTGCGGGTGCGGCAGTCTTGCAAGTCGTGGGTGAGGGGTTTGCCCGGTTGCTAGTTGAAGTCGATCGCCCAGACATCAAGAAAGTCAACGCCGCTGCGGATGGCGCGATCGCGGATGGCTTCGAGTTCCTTGGCAGGAACGCGAGTTCGAGGAACCTATAGCTAGGAACGATCCATCGAACTCAGGTCACGGTTGAGCAAGGTGTAATAGCAGAGGCACCAGACCCTAGATAGGGCAGCTTAAATCCCCCGCTTTCTGGGTAAACAGTAGGTTTTCCCGATAGTCGATGGGGCAGTCGATCACCGCTGGCACCGATTGGTTGAGGGCATCCTTGAGCATGGGTATAAAGTCTAGGGTCGATTCCAAACGATAGCCCTTGAGACCCATACTTTCAGCAAATTTAACAAAATCGGGATTGCCAAACTTGATGAAGGCCGGCTCGCCATACTGATTGCGCTGCTTCCATTCGATCAGGCCATAGCCGCCATCGTTGAAAATAATGGTGACAAAGGGTGTGCCAATGCGCAAAGCTGTTTCTAGCTCTTGGCAGTTCATCATAAACCCGCCATCGCCCGAGACTGCCACCACCTTACGATTGGGCGCAACCAGCTTAGCCGCGATCGCCCCTGGAATAGCGATACCCATGGCAGCAAACCCATTGGAAATAATGCAGGTATTGGGTTGCTCAGAATGGTAGTGGCGCGCCATCCACATCTTGTGGGCTCCCACGTCAGAAATCACAATATCGTCTGGGCCCAGTACCTGGCGCAGATCGTAGATCAGCTTCTGGGGCTTGATGGGAAACTCACTATCCGTTGCATATTGCTCATAGTCTGCCACTATTTCCTGGCGTAGATCGAGGGCCCGGGGTTCGGGTTTATCTTGCCGATTTACCCGCTTCAGCAACTCCCACAACGAGTCGGAAATATCTCCTACCACTTCCGCCAGGGGAATGTAGCTGCTGTCAATTTCTGCCGAGATTTGCCCAATGTGAACAATGGGCATGGTGCCATCCGGGTTCCAGCGTTTGGGGGAATATTCCACCAGGTCGTAGCCGATGGCAATAATTAGATCGGCGCTGTCAAACCCGCAGCTAATATAGTCCCGCTGCTGTAGACCAAAGGTCCACAGGGCTAGGGGGTGGGTGTAGGGAATGGCTCCCTTGCCCATGAAGGTGTTGACGACAGGAATATTGAGCTGGGTGGCGAGAGCGGTGAGGGCTTCACTGGCCTGCGATCGCAATACCCCATTCCCCGCAAGGATCAGCGGATTTTTGGCATTAGCAATGGCCGCCGCTGCCCGGTCTAGGCTTTGGAAGGACGCATAGGTTTTTTCCCGCGTATCGGGCTGTAGCGGCGCACCCACGGCGGGCATGGCGGCAATATTTTCCGGTAGGTCAATATGGACGGCACCCGGTTTTTCACTTTGGGCAATCTTAAAGGCCTTGCGGATAATTTCTGGGGTGTTGCTGGGGCGCACGATCTGGGTATTCCACTTGGTCACGGGCGAGAACATGGCCACCAAATCGAGGTATTGATGGGATTCGATATGCATTTGATCCGTCCCCACCTGACCCGTAATCGCCACTAAGGGAGCGCGATCGAGGGTGGCATCGGCAACGCCGGTCATTAAGTTTGTGGCACCGGGGCCCAGGGTCGATAGACAAACCCCAGCCTTCCCGGTCAAGCGTCCATACACATCGGCCATGAACGCAGCTCCTTGTTCATGGCGGGTGGTGATGAATTGAATGGAGGAATGCTTCAGGGCTTGGAGAATTTGGAGATTTTCTTCTCCCGGTACGCCAAAGATATATTCAACGCCTTCATTTTCGAGGCAGCGGACAAGAAGTTCGGCAGTATTCATGGTGCTCATAGTCATGACCTTTTTCTGAACGGATAGGACGCAGCGGTAGTTTTTGGGGTAGCAGGCTGGAGGCTGGAGGGGCGGGGGCGATCGCCCTCTGTCGAGATAGCAACGCTAGGGGACGGCAACCGAGGCGGGCCCCAACCGAGGGTCAAGACCTCGGCTGCGATCGCTACTTCACCCAGATGGTTTTAATGTTGACGAATTCCTGAATGCCTTGGCTGCTCAGTTCGCGACCATAGCCCGATCGCTTGATGCCGCCAAAGGGCAAGCGGGGGTCAGACTTCACCAAACCGTTGATAAACACCGATCCGGCTTCTAGGCCCGCCAGCAGGCGATCGCGTTCTTGGGCATCGGTCGTCCAAGCGCTCGCGCCTAGGCCAAAGGGGGTTTGGTTGGCCAGGGCGATCGCTTCATCGAGATCAGCAACGGTGTAGACCAAGGCAACGGGACCAAAGAACTCTTCTTGGTTGGCGGCGCTGGTCGGGGGAATGCGGGTCAAAATGGTGGGCGGGTAGAAGTTGCCCTGCTGAAATTCGGCGATGGCGCGAATGGGTAATGCCGATGGATCGCCACCGACTAAAACCGTGGCCCCGTCAGCTAAGCAAGCCTGCACCTGCTGATCCAGTTCGTGCAAAATAGCCGGCGTGGCCAGGGGGCCAATGTCGGTGCCCATATCCAGAGGATCGCCAATCTTCAGGGACTTAAACGCCGCCACAAAGCGATCGAGAAACTGGGGGGCGATCGCTTCGTGGAGGATAAACCGCTTGGCCGCAATGCAAGACTGACCATTATTCAGTAAGCGCGCCGTCACGCCCGTGGTCACCGCCGCTTCTAGATCGGCGCTGGGCATGACGATGAACGGATCACTGCCGCCCAATTCCAGCACGGTTTTCTTGAGATGGGTGCCCGCCGTGGCCGCCAAACTTGCCCCCGCCCCTTCACTGCCGGTGAGAGTGGCGGCCTTAATCCGAGGATCGGCCACCACTGAGGCCACTTGATCGGCTTGGATCAGCAAGGTTTGGAACGCGCCCTCGGGAAAACCGGCTTGGCGCAGAATGGTTTCAATGGCGATCGCGCTCTGGGGTACATTCGAGGCATGTTTGAGCAACGCCACATTCCCCGCCATCAGCGCTGGTGCAGCAAAGCGAAACACCTGCCAAAAGGGAAAATTCCACGGCATCACCGCCAGAATAATGCCCAAGGGGTCGTAGCGCACACCGCTGTAGCTGGCGTCGGTGGCAATGGGGTGATCCGCCAGCAGGGTTTCAGCCTGGTCGGCATAGTAGCGACAGACCAAGGCACATTTCTCCACCTCAGCGATCGCGGACTTCAGAGGCTTACCCATTTCCAAGGTCAGCAGCTTGCCATAGCCAGCACTGTTGGCCATGAGATAGTCCGCCGCTGCCTGCAGCCATGCTTTGCGCTGGGCAAAGGTGGTGTGGCGGTAGGTTTCAAAGGTCTGTTGGGCCAGGTCAATCGCTTGGGCGATCGCCGTTTCATCCAAGGGCTCAAAGGTTTTGAGGGTGATGCCTGTCGCTGGGTTAATGGACGCAATCCCCATCTGTGACTCTCCTATTCCATAACGTTAAGGGTGCCAAACTCCCGGTGGCGAGCGGAGATGCACCAGTCACCCAAACCATGGTCATGGAGCACCCCTAAACGGTGATACTGGTAAGCCTGAGCGGTGCTGGGCTGCATCATGGTGAGAGACGTTGCGTGCAAGATCTGGGACTACGTTCAACCCATCAAAATGAAGGGGAATCGAGCAGAGGAGGTCACGCCTATCCCACGGAGCCATGCCGCGATCGCTCAAGCCTCATAACCTGGGTGACTAATCCTAGTGTTCCAATAAACTTCAAGCCTCGTCCAAGACTCCATCAAAAACATCTCAAAACTTGATAATTTGTTGCACAGTCTCAGGGGCGATCTCAGACGTGATCTCAGCAGTAATCTCACGGGCGATCTCAGGAGCGATCTCAGGGGCAATCTCAGGAGCGATCGCGCCCTTCAAACCGCAGCAATCAATGCTACAGTAATCGGCAACTTCAAGCCGTAAGGTCAACATCAGCAGCTCGTGAGGGATTTTCATGCAGTATCGAGGGAGGCGATATCGTCAGAGACAGGCTCGGCGCAGCCAGGGACGCCGTTGGGCATGGATAGGTCTTTGGCTGGCGATCGCTCTGCTGTTGATCGGCTGTCAAAGAGCCGATGTATCGACTGATGTATCGACTGATATATCGACGACGCTAGCGACAGTTGAGCGATCGCCGCTGGGCAGGCTGGTACTGGCAGGTCTATCCGATCCCAAAACCTTTAACCCACCGCTCAACCAAGAATTTCCCCATGTATTTCTGTTCACCGCCAGGGGGCTGACCCAGGAAAACGGCATTACTGGAGAATTGCTGCCCGAACTGGCCGAATCCTGGCAGGTGTCGGACGACGGTACGCTGATCACCTTCACCCTGCGTCCCAACCTGCGCTGGTCGGATGGGGAACCGCTGACAGTGGAGGATGTGGTGTTTACATACCGCGATGTGATTTTTAATCCCGCCATCCCGTCCGATGCCAAGGATGGGCTACGCATTGGGGACGATCGCCAGTTTCCCACCGTCCAGGCCGTGGGCGATCGCCAGGTTGCCTTTCGCTTGCCCGAACCCTTTTCGCCCTTCCTGCGGGCCACCGCCGACTACCGTACCTCAATCCTGCCCCGCCATCGCCTGGCCGATACGGTGAGCACCCTAGACAGCAGCGGTAATCCTCTGTTCATCTCCCAGTGGGACACGAGTACCAATCCCGCCGATCTGGTGGTGGCGGGGCCGTTCCAAATCGCGTCCTACACGCCCGCCGAGCGGGTGCTGTTTCGCCGCAATCCCTACTATTGGCAGCAGGATGACCAGGGGCGATCGCTCCCCGGTCTTGACCAAATTGTCTGGCAGTTGGTGGAATCGACGGATAATCAACTGCTGCGCTTTCGCTCCGGTGACCTAGACGTGATCGGCGACAGCCGTCCCCTGCGCCCCGACTATTTTGAGTTGCTGAAGCGGGAGGAGGAGCGCGGCCAGTTTCAGATCTTGGTGGGGGGAGAATCATCCAGCACCACCTTTGTGGCGTTTAACCTGAATCGGGCCAAGAACAATGAGGGGCAGCCGGTGGTCGATCCGGTCAAGTCTGCTTGGTTTCACAATCGCCAGTTTCGGCAAGCGATCGCCCATGCCATTAACCGTCCACGGCTGATTAACAATATCTATCGCGGCATCGCCACCCCGCAAAATTCCCCCGTGTCCCTGCAAAGTCCCTATTTTCTCTCCCCCGAGCAGGGGCTGCCGGTGTATGACTATGACCTAGAGCGATCGCGGCAGTTGCTAGAGTTGGCCGGCTTTGTTTACGACGCGGGAGGGCAACTGTTCGACGCTGAGGGCAACCGAGTGCAGTTTTCCCTGCGCACCAATGCGGGCAACCAAGTCCGGGAAGCGATCGCCTCCCAGTTGCGGTCTGACCTAGGCGCGATCGGCATTCAGCTCGACGTGGAAGCGATCGACTTCGGTGCCCTCGTATCCCGCCTCACCCAAACCCGCGAGTGGGATACGATTCTGATTGGCTTCACCGGCAGCATCGAACCCCACAGCGGCTCCAACCTCTGGACGAGTACCGGCGGCTCCCATTTGTTCAACCTTGGCCCGCAGCCCGGTCAACCGCCCATCCAAGATTGGCAGGTCTCCGACTGGGAAGCGGATATCGATCGCCTGTTTCGGGCTGGGGCTCAGGAATTTGACGAAGCGCGGCGGCAGGAGATCTACGGCGAGTTTCAAACCATTGTGCAAAACCAACTGCCGGTGATTTACCTGGCCCATGAGATTGCGCTGATGGCGGTGCGCAATTCGGTCGAGGGGGTTGACTATTCGGGTCTATCACCCTGGGGGTTGTGGAACATCGAACACCTGCAAATCCGTCAGGACAATTAATGGGCTCGGGGGTCTAGAAATCTGGTGTAGACCCATTGTCGGTGCTAGCGATCTAGGCTAAATTTCTAAGGAATCTCATCATAAACACCAGTTTTTTTTCAAGACTGGTTTGTCTCGCTTCGCATACCGATGATCCCGATGACCTCTAGTTGCCCCGATGACCTCTAGGGCAATGGGACATTCATCTCATACCGCCCTATCCTTGCCCATGCCGGCTGTTCTCAAAACCTAATACCGGGGGCGACAATCTCCTGACTATCGTCGCGCAAGCCTCTGGATTGCTGTAGGCGAGACGCCTGAGCGACACTGGAGCTCAAGCTGTAGCTCAAACCTAAATCCCGATGTCTTGATAACCTATGTTCGCACCGTCCACCCCATCGTCTTCACCGTCTGGATAGAAGGTCAACCTATGACACTTGGACACACATGGCACCGTGCCTCCGTCTAGAACCATCCGCAGCACTACGTGCAGCACGGTCATCTAGTATCAGATAGGGTGTCAGGTATCGGTCAATCCACCAGTCTTGAAGCCGACGGATCCGCATGAGATTAAGAGGGTGCAATGAGCCATACACCTGAACCCGACCCAATGATCCCAGACCCCAATCCATCGCCGCCGCCACGCCGCCGGCGGTATTTGGCACGTTCTGTGGTGGTCTTACTGCTGCTGGGCAGCGGTCTAGGCGTGCTGCGGGTTCGGCAGTTTGTCTATGATGATCTGTCGCCGATGGTGTCTCGCAGTCTCAGCAACCTGGTGAACCGCCCGGTAGATATCGGCGAGGTGGAGAGTTTTTGGGTGACGGGGTTACGTCTCGGGCCATCAACCATGCCTCCGACAGACGACAATCGCGATCGCCTCGATATTGCTGCAGTTGACGTACATTTCAATCCCCTAGAGGTGGTCTTCGATCGCACCCTCACCCTAGATATCACCCTAGTTCAGCCCCAGCTTTACTTAGATCAAACCGCTGATGGAGCCTGGCTACCCCTCACCTTTACCCCTGCAGAACCTGGGCCGCTCTCCATTGAACTCAACCGCATTTGGCTAGACAACGGTACCGTCACCCTCCAGCCCTTTGACTGGTCGCGGTTACCCGATGCCCTGGCAGCCTCCCCCAGCGAAATCCTGGGATCACAGGCGATCGCTCCCCTCCCTGGCGCGCAGATTGATCAAGCGATCGCCCCCATTGTGCTAGACGCGGTAGACGGCGAGGCCACCTTCCGCAATGAAAATAAGTTAATTGGCTTTAACCTGCGCGGACTGCCCGACAGCGGCGGACGCTTCCGCATTCAGGGTGAAGCCGACCTAGAGGGTGAGCGCCTGCAGTTGGCAGTACAGGGGCACCAATTGGCGATCGCGGCCTTGGGAACCGTGGTGCGATCGCCCTTGACGTTTCAGCAGGGCGCAGTGGACACCAATCTAGAGGTGGCCCTGAATCTAAGCGAGCTCATGGACTTTGGTCTCCAGGGCAGTTTAACCTTCCGCGATCTGGCGGCGGCCATCGATGGCATCCCCGACACTGTGCCCAATACCATTCAGAATGGCAACGGTCGCCTACGGTTTCAGGGACAAACGGTGACCGTGGAAGATACCAACCTGCGCTACGGCAGCATCGACGCGATCGCCCAAGGCCAGGTGGATTTATCCGAAGGGTATGATCTGTCCGTGGAATTACCTAGCCTCACCCTAGATAACCTATTCACCACCTTTGCGATCACGCCACCAGAGCTGGAGCTGTCGGGCGATTTTCAGGTCACCACCACCATCACCGGCCCCTTAGCAGAACCCCAAGTGGCGGGTCGAGTGCGCAATCGGCAGGCCGTGCAGGTTGATCGCCTCGCCCTAGACACCGTGGGCACCGAGTTTTTGGTGACCCCCAGTGAGGTGCTGATCTCCAATCTCGAAGTCTTGCCCCGAGTTGGCGGACGACTGCTGGGCAACGGCAGCATTGCCCTAGGCGAGGTCTCCGGTCTCGTCTTCGACACCACGGTACAAAACATTCCCGCCGACGCGATCGCCATCCTCTACGGAGCCTCCCTGCCAGACAATTTGACCATCGGCGCAGTCTCAGGTGATATCCAAGTCTTTGGCCCCCTCAGCCCGGCAAGTTCCATCCAGGCAATCGCCAACTGGCGCACCGATGGCACCTATCCAGCCCAAGGGGAAATTACCCTAGACAACAATCTAGTGGAAGTGCGCAACACCGTCGTGCAGGCCTTGGATGGCACCCTCACCGCCAATGGCTTTGCCGCCCTCGATACCCGCGAGTGGCAGGCCAACGTGGGGGTGAATCAAGTGCCCCTTGCTCCCTTCTCGCCCCAGCTCCGCGGCGTCTTGGATGCCAACCTCGACCTCAGCGGCAGCCTCGCCGATCTTTCTCCCGCAGGCATTACCGCCACCGGAGATGCCCGCCTTTCCGATGGGGTCTCCTTGCTAACTGGCCCCTTGACCACGGTCTTTGCCTGGGAGGGCGATCGCCTGGTCGTCAACCGGGCTGAGGCCGATGGCTTCTACGCCGACGGTACGATTGACACTGATCTCAGCCAACGGGGTGCCGAAGCGATCGCCGCCCTGAATTTGAACCTACGCTTGGATGATTTTGACCTAGCCACCCTGCCCGCCCGCTTGGAGACCTTTCCATCCCAGGTGGATGTGCGCGGTCTAGTGAGCTTTAGCGGTCAGGTGACCGGCAGCGGCACCGACCCAGCCTTGACCGGCGTCACCCAAGTAGATCGCCTGGCCATCAACCAACTGACCTTCGAGCCAAGCCTCGCTGGCAACCTGCAAGCCACCCTCACCAGCGGCGTCGCCCTAGATATTTCCGGCAGCCAAGACCGCATTGCCCTCGCTCTCAATGAGCGATACCTGCCCACCGCCGTGCTGGTGGATGTGCAAGGAGCTTCACTCCTGGCGATTGAAGAAGGCGATCGCTTGGTGGGAGAGATCCAGCAGGTTGATCTAGCTTGGTTTGACGTTGCTCCGGCAGCCGACCAAGGTCTAGGCGAAATTCAGGGCATTCTCAGCGGCACCTTTCAAGCCAATATCAACGACCTCAGCAATCCCATCGTCACGGCCAATGTAGCTGTAGATCGTCCCGCCATCGGCTACATCGATGCCCAAGCTTTTTCAGGAGAACTATACTATGGCAACGGCAGCCTCTCGCTGACCGGCGGTGACCTAGCCTTTGCCCGCAGCAATTACGGCGTGGAGGCTAGCTACAATCCGGGGCGATCGCCGCAACTGTCAGGGCAAGTCATCGCCCAACCTGGTGAACTCAGTGATTTGCTATTTGCCCTAAAAATTATTGATGTTCAAGATTTCACCCGCGGGCTGCGTCCGCCCCTCTATGGTGCTGCCAGCGCCGTCCAGCCCACCGCCCTAGACGTGCGACCCTACACCCTGATCAATCGCCTGCGTCGCCTAGCCGAACTTGATGCCCTACGCGATCGCCAAGAGATAGACGAATCCAACGATCTCAACCTTCCCAGCCCCAGTGATGCTGAAGGACAATTCACCGGCGGCATCCAATTCACCGCCTCCGCTCAAACAGGCTTCACCGCTGATTTCAATATCGAAGGCACAGACTGGCGCTGGGGAGACTATGACATTCAACGGGTGGTTGCCGTTGGTGATCTGCGAGACAATATGCTTACTCTCCTACCTCTACGGGCAGAATCAGGGGATGCGGTTCTTAATCTATCAGGACGCATTGGCGGCAGCGATCAATCCGCCCAGCTCGTCCTCAGCAATGTCCCCGTTGCCCCCTTGCGTGACCTCGTAGATCTACCGCTCCTTGTGGATGGCAACCTCAACGCCAACGCCTTGCTGACGGGTGATGTAACCGCACCTCAGGTCACGGGGGCAGTCTCCCTCAGCAACGGCACCCTCAACGCCACCCCCATCGATACAGCCGAAGTTCGCCTCAGCTACAACAATGCCCGCTTAAACTTCATTGGGGAAATGCTGGTGGGCGAAATTAAGGGGGCTGATGGCGCAGGGGTAGATCCTGAACCCCTTTCGATATCCGGCAGCATTCCCTACGCCCTGCCATTCATGACCATTGAGCCCGAAAGCGATGCCCTACGATTGGCTGTGAATGTTCGAGACGACGGTCTAGCGCTGATGAACTTGTTTACCAACCAGGTTACTTGGATCAGTGGCCAAGGAGCAGTTGACCTGACCATCGAAGGAACGCTATCTGATCCGAGGGCGGTGGGCAGCATCACGCTGCAAGATACGGTGTTGACAGCCCAGAACCTACCTGCCCCGATTACCGAGGTGACCGGTCAGGTTGACTTCAACTTCGATCGCATCCAGGTTCAGTCTCTGACCGGGAACTTCAGCGCTGGTACCATCAGCGCCCAGGGGGTGTTGCCTATCGCTACGCCGCTGAGGGAGCTCGTGGATAATCTAGATACGGAGGAGGATCCCAGGCTTCAACCCCTCACCGTAACGCTGCGCGATATTGCCATGAATTTCCGAGGGTTGTATAACGGCGGTGTTGCCGGTGATTTACGGATTGATGGAACAGCGATCGCTCCCCTCGTCGGTGGTGA
Source organism: Leptolyngbya sp. CCY15150 (assembly GCF_016888135.1). Taxonomy (NCBI): domain Bacteria; kingdom Bacillati; phylum Cyanobacteriota; class Cyanophyceae; order Leptolyngbyales; family Leptolyngbyaceae; genus Leptolyngbya; species Leptolyngbya sp. CCY15150. The sequence goes on along the minus strand of NZ_JACSWB010000244.1, from coordinate 2,030 downwards.
TATTCGCCTCAGCAATGGGCGTGTCTTTCTAGCTAGCGGCAACCAGCCAGCAGAACCCGTCCCAGAAGCCGAAGAGCAACGACAGGGAGGATTCCGTCCACCCGAGTTAAATAACTTGCAGATCACCCTAGGAAATAACCTACAAATTTTGAGTGAGCCGTTGATTAACTTTGTGGCTACCGGCGGGTTAACTATCAACGGAACCTTTGATAACCTACTGCCCCAAGGTACCGTCCAGCTTGAACGCGGCTATGTTAACTTATTTACAACTCGCTTTAATCTGACCCAAGAAACCGATGAGTTTCCGCAAACCGCCGTCTTCACCCCCAATCAAGGATTAATGCCCTCCCTCAAGGTACGGCTTTTGGCCATCGTTCCCGAGGTGACGCTCCCACCCACTTTCCAATCCAGCAGTGGCTTTACGTCCTCCGAAATTGCTGAATCCGTGGTGACGGCCAGCGATTTTGGTACGGTAGAAAGCGTGCGGATTATTGCAACGGTAGATGGCCCAGCCAATCGCATCTTCGACACCCTTGAGCTGAGCAGTGATCCATCCCGTAGCGAGAATCAAATTGTGGCCTTGATCGGCGGCGGTGCCCTCAGCGCCTTGAACGAAGGAGACGAAACCTTAGCGATCGTTAACTTAGCTGGCTCTGCCCTCCTCGGCAGTTTACAAAACCTCATTGGTCGCGCCCTAGGCTTATCCGAATTTCGCCTCTTTCCTACCAATACTGCATCAGATAGTGGTGATGCCTCCACCCTAGGACTGGCCGCAGAGGTGGGCTTCGAAGTCACCAATGATCTGTCAGTATCGATTTTGCAAGTCTTGACAGCGGATGATCCACCCCAGTTAGGGCTACGCTATCGCCTCAATGACGAGTTTCGTATCCGAGGTAGTGTTAGCTCCAGTGGTAATCCCAGTGCCGTTTTAGAATATCAAATCCGATTTTAGATTTTGGAAAGAATATGATGCATAGCTCATTCGATTTGCTTGAGACATGCCCTGGGTGAATGCTCTGAAGTTTCAGGACTCCCAGACTTTCTGGACGTCCTCACCTATGGGATGAGAGCCACAATAAGATATTCATGTTTTTTATCTATAGCTGCATTCATCACGGTTAGGACGCATACTAGAAGAGTTCCCTTGCCTCCACCCTCTCCATGGCTAAACCCTATAGTGACGACTTTCGACGCAAAGTGATGCAGGCGATCGAGTTGGACGGACTCAAGAAATGCGAAGCCAGTCAACTGTTCAACATCAGCCGCAACACCATCAACTTGTGGTGTCAGCGCAAAGCCCAAACCGGCGATATCAAACCCACCCCCCGAAACCGACCCCAACGCCCACCCAAAATCAACGATTGGGAGAAATTTGAGGTCTTCGTCCGTGCCCATGGCGACAAAACTCAGCGGGAACTAGCCGAACTGTGGGACGGTGAGATCAGCCAACCTACCATCTCACGGGCCATCGCGAAGATTCGCTACAGCCGTAAAAAAAAACCTACGGGTACATCCAACGAGATGAGGAGAAACGAGCAGCATTCCTAGTCTGGTTGAGCCAAGTGTTCAAGGCTTCTGTGACCTACGTCGATGAGTCTGGTATGGATGAGCGGGACAACTATGGCTATGGCTACTCCCCCATCGGCGAGCGGTTCTATGCGATGAAATCGGGTCGGCGTCAGGGACGGGTGAACATGATTGCGGGGTATCGGGATGGTGAGCTGATTGCGCCCTTTACGGTGGAGGGTTCCTGTAATCGCATGGTGTTTGAGGTGTGGCTGGAAAGCTGCTTAATCCCGCAACTGCGTCCAGGGGAGTGGGTGGTCTTGGATAATGCGACGTTTCATCATGGGGGACGAATAGCTGAACTGATTGAGGCAGCTGGGTGTCAGGTGATGTATCTGCCGCCGTACTCCCCGGACTTAAATCGAATTGAGAAGTGCTGGGCGTGGTTGAAGAGCCGGATTCGTAAAGTATTGGGAGACGTTGCGAATTTACGAGAGGCGATGGAGCTTGTGCTGAAGGAAGCT
>NZ_JACSWB010000243.1 GCF_016888135.1 Leptolyngbya sp. CCY15150 | reverse complement strand
TTTTGTCCGCAACTCAGCGTAGGTCATTTTCATCGGCTCACCCTAGTCTAGGCTCCTAGTAACGATTCTATCAGCTCAATTTCCGATAAGGTCTATTATTTCTAGCCTGGAATACGAATTGCTGATTCATCGGCCTCATGCAGTTTCAGTATCCTAACCGTCCTGACCACCTGGCCCAAAGCCTCCTAGATCAGGATTATCAGCCCTCGTGCGACTAATATCCATTGTATTTCTGAGTTCGACATTGATCCCCATCAAGCTTGTAAGACCATTCATGATGATGAGGTCTGAGCAGGACTACCAATGGTAAAGTAAAAGGTAGCTCCTTGGTTGGGCTGGCTTTCAGCCCAGATGGTGCCGCCATGGCGATGAATAATACGTTGAACGATCGCCAATCCAATACCGGTTCCTTCAAAATCAGTTTGAGCATGGAGACGCTGGAAAGCACCAAATAATTTATCAGCATACTCCATTTGAAAACCAACACCATTGTCTCGCACAAATAGAGTGCCATCGGGTAAGCTACTAATCTCTACCCACGGTTCAGGTTGGGCACGGCTAAATTTGACGGCATTGCTAATTAGATTGCTCAGGACTTGCTGCAGTAGTGTTGCGTCTCCTTGAATATTGGGTAAATTGCCTATCCGGAACTCAATGGGAACCGGCGATGATCCCTGATCCTGCATGAGGGCGATCGCCTCTTCAGCGAGAGCTTTCATAGATACTGGTACATAGACAATCGGTTTGCGTCCGATTCGTGAGAGGGTCAACAAACCATCAATGAGTAGCGCCATTTTCTGACTGCTGTTTTCAATCACCTGTAGATAATGGACGACCTTGGGATCATTGAGGGCACTGTGTGTTTTAAGGCGTTGCTGGAGGGCATTGACAAACCCATTCATATGCCGCAAGGGAGCGCGCAGGTCATGGGATACAGAGTAAGAAAATGACTCAAGTTCTTTATTCGCCGCTTCTAGCTGTGTTGCTGTTTGCTGAAGGATTTGCTCTGCCTGTTTTCGTGCTGTAATATCGGTTAGCGTTCCTACATATCCGCTAACCTTACCCATAGCATCGAGTTCAGGTAACATCTGACTATAAAACCAGTTGATGCTGCCGTCCGGGCAGAGATGTCGTCCTTCAGTTTGTACCGCTTGATCGAAGCTTAGATTATGAGCAGCTTCATTGAGAAGTCGTGCTCGATCGTCTGGATGCAGTGATTGCTGCCAGCCATCTCCTAAGGCAGATGCTTTAGGAAGACCGGTCATCTGGCTCCAGTAGTCATTGACATAAATACATTGACCTTGGTTGTCGAAACGATAAATAGCTACGGGCACAGTGGCAGCAAGGGCTTTATAGCGGCTCTCACTTTCGGCTAGAGCCTGCTCCGCCCGTTTGCGATCGCTAATATCCATAGCAATACCCACTAATCGCCGGATTTGACCACCGGAGCTAAAGACCGGCTTGCCCTTGGCAAATACATAGCCGAGGGATCCATCCGCTCGAATGATCTGTAAATCTGCTGTATAAGGTACTCCAGACTGAATGCCTTGATTCACCAAATTCGTGAGAGTTTGCCAGTCTTGAGGTGCAAACATGTACTGTTGATCGTGATATGAAGGAGCGATCGCCGCTGGCTCCATACCAAAAATGGCGAAGAGTTCGGGAGACCAAGTTACCTCTCCGGTTTCAATGTCCATCTCCCAACTGCCCAGGTGGGCGACGCGCTGGGCTTCGAGCAACAGTGACTCGCTTTGACGCAGTGCAGCGGTGCGTTGTTCGACCCGTTGCTCTAGATCTTGGTTGAGATGCTGTAAGGATTGCTGGCTGCGGCGCAAATCTTCTACGAGTTGCGCTTGCGTTAGGGCAATACCAACCTGGTTCGCTAGTTGGGATAAAAACTCGATTTCAAACTCTTGCCATTCCCTCGGGCGATCGCATTGATGGGCAATCAGCAAGCCCCAGAGTTGGTCGGCTTTTAGCAACGGAACTACAAGGTTAGCACGCACATCAAACTGCTTGAGAAAAGCAACATGGCAGTCAGCGATCGCTGCTTGGTCAATATCAGCGATCGCCGTGATTTGACCTTGAAGATAGTGATCTACATTGTTGAGCAAGCAAGGATCAAAGATTGACTGCCCTAGTAATGACTGATAACCATGAGCAACTGATTCTTCTAGGATAATCTGCCCAGATCCATCAGGATTAAGCTGGTAGATCAGCACGCGATCGGCTTGAAGGATCGGCTGAATTTCGGTGACTGTTGTTCGTAAAATCTCAGATAACTCAATAGACTGACGAACTTTCAGGGTGACTTCAGAAAAAAGCTGCGATCGCTGATTCTGCTGGTAGAGATCTTGCCCTGCCTGACGAAGGTCGGCCTCCCGACGCTTGGCTTCCCGAATATCACGCATGATCGTAGACAGATATTCTAGATTGCCATCTTTATCTTTGTGAGCAATAATGAGCTGAGATACCGGAATCTCGGACTCCACAGCGTTCAAAAGCGCCGTTTCACCTAGCCAGGTACCATCTTGGATTGCCGCTGGAATTCCCTGTTGTTGGATCAGGGTTGATGCCCACTCAGGATGGCAGTCCACGACATGGAGGCTTGATAGATCATCTGTACCTAAATGGTTGTGGACATACTGACGACCTTGAGCATTACTCCACAGCACCTGTCCATCAGGATTGGTCATGGCTACTAAGTCTGTTGATGCTTCTAGAATAGCAATCAAGCGATCGCGTTCTTTTTCAGCCTGTTTGCGATCGGTAATGTCTGTGTGAATACCTAGCATCCGTAAGGGTTGCCCGGCTTCGTCCCGTGCTAGGATTTTACCTAAAGATAGAATCCATTTCCACTCTCCAAGCTGGGTGCGCTGCCGGAACTCTACCGCATAGTTGGCTAACTCTCCTGCCACGTAGGCACGAAACACCTCTAACGTTGGTTCGCGATCGTCAGGATGCAGCCGAGCAAGCCACTGCTCATGAGTTTCATGAAAGTCTGCTGGATCGTATCCTAACATCGTGGCATATTCAGGTGTAACAATAGCATGACCAGTTCGCAAATCTAAATCATAAAGCCCTTGATTAGTAGCCATCACCGCTAGCCGCAGACGTTCCTCGCTATCTTGCAGGGCTAACTCCGATCGCTTACGGTCTGTAATATCTCGCACTAAAACCAAAGCTTCGTCTTCACCGCATACCACAACCCTTGATTCTTCATAGCGAATTATCCCCTCTACAACAATTTGGTACTCATGGATGAAAGGCACACCTGTCTGAAATGCCTGCTCAATTGCATCCATACGCTCCTGAGCTAAATCGGCAGGCAGTATATCCCACAGACTATTACCCACAATGTCTACAGCGGGACATGCCAAGGGTACCTCTGCTGCAGGAATGACCTCTCGATAAAACCCCTCCCGACTGAGCCGCAAAATTAAGTCTGGAATAGCCTTCAAAATAGCCTGATTAGTCGCTAAGACCTGACGTAGCTCTTCTTCAGTCTGTTTGCGCGCTGTAATGTCTGTGATAAATCCTTCCAAACCTTGCAGACAGCCTGCGTCATCATAAATTCCCTGTCCCCGTTCCCAAACCCATTTCTGGTCACCCGCTTTGGTGATGAGGCGATATTCATATTCATAGGGCACCCGAGCTGTAACGGCTGTCTGCACTGAGGCCCATACTGTCTCGATGTCATCAGGATGAATCATTTTTCCTGGCCTGATCCCATCTGCCTCTAGAAATTCTTCAGGAGTATAGCCCGATATGACTAGAATTCCTTCACTGATGAACTCTGGTGTATAGTCAGGATCATTCTTCACGCGATAAGCTACGCCAGGTAAATTACTTAAAAGAGTTTTGAGGCGGCGTTCACTCTCATAAATAATATGTTCAGCCTGTTTGCGATCGCTGACATCAACAATCAATGTATCCCAAATAACGTCTCCATTACTTTGCTGTTCTGGACGTCCTGCAGCTTCCAACCACTTTTGTTGACCAGAAGGCGTCGTAATTCTCCACGACCATGACCAAGGCTGACAGGTACGAGCAGACTCCATCACTGATGCATACATTCCTGAGAGATCTTCGGGATGCACCATATCCCACAGTAGCCTTGCACTCTTGACAACGTCCTGTGCCTCAACTTCCCATAGGTCATAGCAGCCTGGACTCATATACAGCACAGCGTCTGTTCCATCTGAGCGCAACAAATAGCGAAAGATTGCACCAGGTACGTTCATGGCTAGATTGCTGAAGCGAGTCTCACTCTGTAACCAGGATTCTTCAGCTATCTTGCGATCCGTAATATCAATCATCAGCCCATCCCAGATAATATCTCTATTCTCCTGTTGAGTTGGACGGGACGATCCACGGATCCACTTGACTTGACCTGAGGTTGTGATAATACGACCTTCCCAAGACCATGGGCTGAGAGTTTGGGTAGCTGTTGCAATAGACGATTGAATTGAAGATAAATCGTCAGGGTGGACGGCATTCCACGCTAGGGATGAATCCTGTTCTAAATCCTTGGCTGGAAACCCGTAGAGGCTTTGACAGCCAGGACTTATATAGGTGAAGGCATCTGACCCATCCGGAGATGATCGGTACTGGTAAATCACGCCAGGCATATTGGTGGCTAGTCGTTGGAATCGCTCTTCACTTTGGAGGAGTGCTGCGGTTCGCTGCTCTACACGAGATTCCAGATCCTGATTGAGCTGTTGCAAATCTAGCTGGGTCTGTTTATTCTCTGTGATATCAATCTGGATACCGATCATCCCAAGGGGAGCGCCATCTGGGTCGTAGACAACTTCTCCGATATCTGCCAACCAACGCACTGCTCCATTGGGCAGTAAAACACGATACTCTAAATAAAGATCTCGTTGCTCTTTGAAGACCTGATCAATATAGTGATAAACTGAGTCTCGATCGTCTGGATGGATGGCCTGTAGCCATCGGTCGTAGCTAGCCTTACAGGTTTTGGAATCATAGCCCAGTAGCCGAAAGTTCTCCTCTGACCATATCACCTGATTGGTGGCATGATCCCACTGCCACATCCCAGCCTTGGCGGCCTTCAAGGCTAAAGACAGCTTTAGGTCGCGATCGCGTAGGGAATCTGCCACCGTTTTGCTATCGCTAGTCTGTTTCTGTAATGTCCGTTGTATCTGGCGATCGCGCTGCAGCAACCATCCTCCGAGGGCGATCGCGATTATCCCCAGCCCTGCTGCCATACCCCAGCCATCAGCAGTGAAGAGATTATCAAGAGCACAAAACTCTAAGAACCTGCCTTGCACCATGGCATGTAGGTTATTTTCAGCCATACCCATCAGGCTGGGAATGATAACTATCCACAGCCCTAGAGCTGATGTAGAGGGCTGTTTTAAGCAAGCCTGGTTAAGACCAAGCCGCTGGAGAGTCGTTGGGTTGGGTGAGAGAGCAGCCGGGTTTAGATGTGACATGGATTGCCCCTATGGATGAATCCTGCATCTATCGTAACCTATGCTAGCTTGTGTGTTATCGCATAGCGAGCATAGCTAGGGAAGAAGACGTGACTACCTACTTGAACCAGCGGTTAGGAGTCTACCACGTTACCTGAAGATATATGAGCTGTGGCGGTGCTGAATGAAGACGTGAAATCAAAATGTGGGCAAGATGCTCACGCTTGATTGTGAATGGGTGTTGCTGATCTCTGAGATGAATCTATTTCTGAACAGCTCATGATGCAAGGGTTGATTCAGTGAAGTCATCTCTCATCTAACCAACACCTGTGAATGAAGGGTGAGTGTCTTGCTTACGACTCGTTAGCGTAAATCCTATTGTGATTCAGCAATACCCGAGTTGTTTAGCAACGTATAAAAAAGCTGGTGTTTGTACTGCAAACACCAGCTTAGATAGGAACCTTTTTAGCTTACTTTAAGTATGGTAAGCCAAGATAGATGTTGGAAGCTTAGGTTGGAGAGCTAAGCAATCACAATCTGACGAGCCGACAATGAGGGCTGACCACCTAAAACAGCGATCGCTCGTTGCTTTTGAGAGCCGTTGCCATCAGGATCGAAGAAGAGCGTACCGGAGCGATCGTCATAGATAAACCGTTCATCAGCACTTTGGGCACGGCTGCCTAGGACAAACTGACGATCTGGCAGTCTACCTGCCGACAGCCCTACGGCACCAAATCCTCGACGGGCGATTACGATTTGATCCTGACGTGCGTTAAAGTCAGTAACCACATCGGCTGTACCCTGTGCCTTTTCAAACACAAAGCGATCGCGACCACCTCCACCGCTGAGAGCATTACGTCCGGTACCGCCAATTAAGATATCATTGCCTTGACCGCCAAGGAGGCGACTATTGCCAGGGCCACTGACCAGACGATCATTACCCGCACCACCGTTCAGGATATCGTTTCCTCGACCTCCAACGAGGCGATCGTTGTCTGCACCGCCCAATAAAACATCATTCTCAGCACCGCCTTTAAGGAAGTCATTACCGGCTGCACCGATCAAGCGATTATTGCCACGTACACCACTGAGAATATCGTCACCGGCTCCGCCGTCAAGGACATCATCATCCGTTCCACCAACGAGGCGATCGTTGCCGAGTCCACCGTTGAGGACATCATCACCCGCTCCACCAACGAGGCGATCGTTACCATCTCCACCATCAAAATCATCGCTACTGCCACCGCCGTTGAGGACATCATTGCCTGCACCACCGATGACCAAGTTATCTTCCAAACCGCCAGTGAACGTCGTTTGACCCAAGAACCCAGAGAGATCAAACTGCTCAAAGTTTTGAACGACAGTACCCTCCATGTTGGGACTAGGCACTAAGTTGTGGCGACTAGCCTCTGAAGAACTGCGTAGGATCAGGCTATCAGAGCTGCTGCCCCCTGTGACGACGAAGCGATCAATTCCCGTAGCGCCGTCTAAGCTATCGCTTTGGTGCAAGTCACTAAAGGTAGCTGTTACGGTATCATTACCGGCACCCATCTCAAAGACATCACGTCTGAAGGTAGTCCCAAAACTATCATCACCATCCGTACCAATGCGATGATTGGTGTTTAGAGTTTCTGCTAGATCACCAAGGTCATCTGTAGGTTGCAGCAGTTGATCCAGCAGATCCTCGGCTACAGGTGGATTGCCATCTACCAAGTCATCTACAGTGGCGGTCAAGCTAGTGGACAGTTCCTGCAATAGATTTGCTAACTCTAGGGCAGACGGGCTGCCCTCTGTTTGCAGAGCTGTGACGATCGGATCAAAATTATCTACAATTTGGTTCAGGACATCAGCAATGGCTTGAAAATCGTGTCCTGGATCCTGTGTTCCATTAGTAAGGGCATCTTGAAGAGCCTGTAGTTCTGTCAGAGAACCTGTCAATTCAGTTGTTAGCTCAGTAAAGCCTAGCTCACCCAGAGTATCAATGAGACTGTTGATGACTGTCTCATTAGGGATGAAGGGATTGACTGGCAGCTCTAAATTATCTAACGCAGAGGTAATGCCTAGGAGATCGTCAGCTACAGGAGCGATCGCATTCACCAACTCCGTGAGGCTAGGAACGGTGCCATCATCTAAGTCTTTAACGACAGCTAAGAGGCGATCGCTCAAGCCTGAGAGTGTGGTAGATAGCGCAGCAATGGTGGAGTTATCTGTCAAGCCGGCTAATGTGTCAACAAGACCTTGAACCTCGGTAACTAGAGATTGTAGGGTGGTTGAGAGTGTATTTGGATCACCTTGGAGTGAGTTGGGCAGGTCTTGGGTAACGGTGTTGAGGTTGTTGAGAACACCTTCAATAGCGTCTGTTACCTCAACGCCTAGAACGTCTGAGGCATCAGTTAAGATCAAGCTATTTCCAAGAATCCCCGCTAAGCTATCGCTGATATCTGTGACAAGCCCTTCAATAAAGCCGTCCGTCAAAGAACCATTCAAAAGATTCGTACCTTCGCCCATGATGGAGAGAAACTCAATCGCTTCTTCATCCGTCAATGTTCCAGCAGCTCCCACCACTGCAGTGAGGTCAAGGCTGAGCTGCGTCATCAAGCCAACCAGTTGATCAACAGCCTCAGAGTTTAGAGCTGCTAGATCGGGTACAGCAGCATCAAGACTGGTCACCAAACCGTTCAAGTCTAGCAAAGCTACGGTAGGGCTCGTGCCGCCGTTAATCTGATCTGAAATGCTTGTGAAGGTACTGGACGTACTAGATAATAAATCAATAGTATCATCCAGCAATTCACCTGTATCTTGGACAATGTTGTCCAGTAGTACATCGTCGCCCAATAGGTTATTCCACAACGCTAAGCTCTTGTCATAGATGTTGCCTAGCAATACATTCGTGATCCCTGTAATCGGCTGGATAAGGTTGGAGAGAAGAGGCATAGAAGATGATAAAATAAAGAACGACTGAACTAGGCATACGAGACATACGAGCACATCAAGGCTGGTTGACTGTCTACTACTTTAGATAAGATGGATTAACGATCAACAAGGCTTGATGGTTCTATCTATTTACAGCTCTCAGAAGAGAATCATTACAAGCAAAGTAGAAGTAATGGGCCTGGACTAGATGCAGATTTAGGTGCAGACACACCCTGATGATGGATTCCGCCGGTAGAGAACTCAGGATCACAGAGCAAAGCAGCTTTCCGTGGGGTTCCTGAAGTCAATTACCTTTTGGAATATCTGTATTGAACTCCAAGTCATCTGCCTAGCGGATGTGCAAAATCACGGAGTTTGGAGCTTAGTTCTCCAGATATCCGCGAAGTCCTGCGTGATGATCTCCCATTTCTTTTGACGGAAAATTAGTGGAAGCGTAGATCTACTGAAAAATATACCGACACTCTGTAAGTTCCGAAATAACACGGGGTTTTTAATGTAGTAAAAATCTTGAGTATTTACCGTATTTTCTGGGTGTTAGGAGGCATCGATTAGATGTGTTCGGTCATCCGTCAGAGTTTAGGCTGGGCTTGAATTGCGGATTGCGTGGTTCTGGGGTTTCGAGCTCGGCCAATTTTAAGGTCGAGGTATGGGTATTGCCTCATCGCTCAGGGTATAAAGGTGTCGGCTGAGGGGTATGTCTTGATTTTGCCATGGTCAGACAGGTTGAGGAAGGGATTGATCGAAGAGGCGATCGCCTGTACTATAGCCTGTAGAGACACAAGAGCCATAAAGCCAACATGCAAGAAGCTTTGCTTCAACGATTAGACAAGCATCTGGGGCGATCGCTTGCAATCTGGGCCTAATCTACAGACAATGGCGGCAGTGGCAGGGTGACGCCTGCTATGCCATTTAGTGTTCAGGTTAATTGATTCTGATGCAAGCGATCGCCCCAATCCCCCACTGGTTTAGTGATTTTGACGTTCATCTTTTTGGTGAAGGTACACACTACCGCATTTATGAAAAATTTGGCGCTCATGCTACCGAGGTGAACGGACAGGAGGGCGTATTATTTGCTGTCTGGGCTCCCCATGTTCAGCAGGTGTCGGTGGTAGGTGATTGGAACCATTGGGATGCGCAGCAATGTCCGATGGCTCATAACCAAATGGGTATTTGGGAAGTGTTTGTGCCTGGTCTAGCCGTGGGTGCGCTCTATAAATATGCTCTGCGGGATGATCAAGGGCATACGTGGCTCAAAACGGATCCCTACGGCTATCGGCAAGAACTGCGACCGGCAACTGCATCCGTGGTCACTGACCTGGCCTACAACTGGCATGATCAAGCGTGGCTGCAAGAGCGATCGCACCAGCAACCTCACAACTGCCCTGTTTCTATCTATGAAGTCCATTTAGGATCATGGCTCCATGACGCCCTTGAGCATCCTCCGGAGAATGGTGAGGCGGTGCCTGTTCCCCACAAAAGCGGTGCTCGCTTCCTCACCTATCGCGAACTTGCCGATCGCTTGATTCCCTACGTTTTAGAGCTAGGCTATACCCACATTGAGTTGCTGCCGGTTACGGAGCATCCCTTCGACGGTTCATGGGGGTATCAGGTCGTCGGTTTTTATGCGCCAACGTCGCGCTATGGCAGTCCCCAAGATTTCATGTATTTTGTGGATCAATGCCATCAGCATGGCCTTGGTGTGATTCTGGATTGGGTGCCAGGACATTTTCCTAAAGATGCCCATGGCCTAGCTCAGTTTAATGGTCAACCCCTGTATGAATATGGCGATCCCCGCAAAGGCGAACACAAGAGTTGGGGAACGTTAGTGTTCGATTATGGGCGGAAAGAAGTCTGTAACTTTTTGATTGCCAGCGCGCTGTTTTGGTGTGAAAACTATCACATTGATGGTATTCGAGTGGATGCCGTTGCATCATTATTGTATCTAGATTATGAGCGCCAAGAATGGATAGCAAATCACCATGGTGGCCATGAGCATCTAGAAGCCGTGGACTTTCTGCGACAGCTCAATGATGCGATCGCTGACTATTACCCCGGTGTCATGTCCATTGCGGAAGAATCTACCTCATGGCCAAAGGTATCTGCTCCCACGTCAGAGGGAGGGTTAGGGTTTACCTTCAAGTGGAATATGGGCTGGATGAATGATACCCTACGTTATTTCCAGGTGCATCCCCAAGATCGCTCTAATATGCATGGCACCCTAACGTTTAGCCTTTGGTATGCATTCAGCGAACACTTTATGCTAGCCCTGTCTCACGACGAGGTGGTGCATGGCAAAGGACACCTATTCCACAAAATGCCTGGAGACGATCGCCAAAAAATGGCTAACCTGCGATCGCTCTTTGGTTACCTCTTTACTCATCCAGGTAAGAAAAGTTTATTCATGGGAATGGAGTTTGGTCAAACCCAGGAATGGAACGTCAATGCTGACCTAGCTTGGGGATTATTGCAGTATGCTCCCCATCAACAGTTAAAGCAACTCGTGATTGATTTACACCGTCTCTATCGCTCTCATTCTGCGCTGTATGCCTGTGATGATCGTCAAGAAGGCTTTGAGTGGATTGACTGTAACGATGGAGCACGGGGACTAATTTCCTACCTGCGCAAAGATCCAACCTCCGGTGAATCTCTCGTGGTGATCTGTAATTTCAAGCCCAATACCTATCATCACTATTGGGTGGGCGTGCGGGAGAGTGGCACCTATCAGGAGTTGCTGAATACCGATGCCCATACCTATGGAGGGCATGGTCAAATTCACTCTGATCCTTTGGAAACGCGTGAGTGGGGACAGGCATGGCCCTACGCTATCGAGGTGACAGTTCCGGCAATCTCCGTCATGATCTTTCGTTGGGTAAGTTCATAGATAGTGGCTTCAATCGCTTCGCTAGCCTTGAAAACAACAAGTCATGATGGCGATCGCTCGATGTTGCTGAACCAGGAGATGAACCCTAGCGACAGGATCTGAAACTTTTTCAAAATGTCGTGGAATCATACTGCTAGTCAGCAACGCCAGCGATCGCTCCTGTCGGGAAGATGCCTTGCGTGATTGAAATCGGCACGAATCAATTATCTTTGCGATTCATCCGTAGATTGGTTCTTGTTATCCCTTATGCTAGGTGCTCTGGGTGGCTTGGGTAGTTTGGATGAGTCCATGGGATTTGGCATGGGAGGATTGATTGACCTTGGAGGCTCTGGCAATGGTATCGACGGCGGTAGTGCTGAGTCTTCCTTCCTCCGTTTGCCAATAACAACTAAGATGATAAAGAACGAAAGAAATACTAGTTTTCCTCCATAGGCATCCCAAGATGGAAGGCTTGGAGTATCGGGGAGTTGAATGCCGCCAAATCCTGCAAAGACATCTAATTGCGCTTTGTCAATGTCTAAGTACTGCTCTGTAGTACCAATATAGCCACACCATTGACCACCATAGTTCCATACAGGAATAAAAAAGAGCTTTATCTGCTTGTATCGATAGCCAGGATCTATATACCGTCCATCAGTAGTCCTAAAAATGTCCGTATCTGGAAAGTCAGCAACTTTAATAATCCGTTCTCCTCCCCACGAAATAATAACGGGAGCTCGACGACGGGCATAGGCGGGAGTCGATGTTGCCAAAATCGATAACGTAACCGCACAGAAAAATAGACAAACATGCTTTATTTTCATGATGCTTACTGATGAATGTACGACATTGTATCTGTCAACCAATGGCTTTGGGGATGTAGCTTAGCTATTGATAGAGTAATGCTAGGGATAAGCATGTGGAAATAGTGGTGATAGATGGCAGCAATGTACTCTGTGATCGGTATCTAGCCATCACCATGACCTCTAACTTCCTCAGGTAACCATGCCCCAACCGTAGTCACGATCCTAGGCGGGTTGAGCTAACTACAACCCTCGTCTCGCAACACTTGCAACAACTCTACCGCCTCCGTCAATCCTGGATCACACTGCACCGCTCGTTCTAACGACGCGATACTTTCCTGCCGCTGCGATAGATAATAAAAAGCTAACCCTCGGTAATACCAAGCCTGAGCATGATCGGGGGCGATCGCCAGCGCCCTATCCAAGGCACGAATCGACGGCTCATACTGTTCCAACACGCCCCATAGCCGTCCCAACTGATACCATCCTTGCTTGTGCCTTGGCGACAGCATCACCACCCGATGAAATGCCAGCAAGGCCTTAGGGTATTTTCTCAGCTCAATTAACCGTTGTCCCCACTCATACCAATCATCCGCGTGCTCCATCCGTTCGGCAAATATCGGCTCCAAGCTGGTGACCTTGGGGGGCATTTCACGACACATCATCATTCACTCCTCCGTTTTTGTGATCCATGTTTTGGTGAACTGAACTCACATACTGGAAGGACACCACACACCTATGCAGTATTCCTGTCTAGTTTTTGATGATGTGATGAGATGATTACAATCCGTTGCCAATCAAAATGAACGGTGCCCAATAGTAGGGATGGGACAGGGTCTCTGCAACAGCGATCGGCAGGCCGGTGCGGGTGCTGATCACATCGATACTGGCACCCCGCTCTACGCCGGAGGCGGTTAGATCGCCGGTAATCAAGGCAATCTGGGCTTGGCGCAGGGCCTCGGCTTTGGTCATCTGCTGGTTCAGATTGGCGTAGAAGGCATCCATCAAGGTTTGCGTACCGCCATCACTCACCGCCCACAGGGAAGCGATCGCTGCTGAGGCTCCTGCTTCCTGCATCAGATAGCCAAACCCAAGGATTTCTTCCCCATTGCCCAGAGCATCCCCGACCCCAGTTTCACAGGCACTCAGCACAATCAACTCTACTCGGTTGAACCGTCCTTGCCAGGTGTCGCGGATGTCTTGCAGGGAGAGGCGATCGCCATTGCCAAATAGAATAAATGAATCTGCTGGAGAACCGGGTACAAAGGCGGCATGGGTGGCCAAATGCACAATCGTGTGGCTGTCCATCAATGGCTCGACCAGGGAACGGCTGAAGCGATCGTTCATCAACTGGGTGGTGTCAGGAAAAGCAGCGACCAGGTTTTCCACTTCTACTCCAGCAAAGGGAAGACCCGCAAAGGAAAATGACCGCTGACCAATCTGGACGTCAAAGGCTCCTTCACTGAAAGCGGCGGCTAGGATCAAGGGGGTAGCGCTGGGGCGTAGGGTGAAGTTTTGCAGACTGGCGGCGGTGATGTGGTTGATGCGGTAGTTCTCAATCAGCCATTGGTCGCCGTCGTGCAGGGCAGCGAGGGGAATATAGCGCAAGGCTCCGTCGGGGGCGTAGAGAATGGTTTCGGCTCCAATGGCTTCTAGGTCGTCTTCCATCGGCGCGATTAGCCAATCATAAAGCTGTTGGGCAATAGGGCGCGGGTCACTGGTGGGGTCATCCAGAGCTTGACGGAATTCCACAATGGCGGCATTGAGCTCGGTGGAGTCAACCGGAACGGGATAGCGAGCAGGTTCGCTGAAAGGTGTCACCACCACCAGTTCCAGGCGGTCTTCTAGGATCAGCGGATAAATCATCACCGCATTTTGGTCGATGGCACGTAAATTATTCTGCAGGTTAATGAATTCATCAGCGCGGGCCAGGATGTCTTGCTCTTGCAGACTGGCATCGAGTTGGGCAACGAGGGCTTGAATTTCAGGACTGTTGAGGAAACCCTGGAAATCGGCGGACATCTCCCGCTGGGTCATATCGAGTTCGCTGAGGCGCTGAAGCTGGTTATCAGAGAGCTGGTTGGGAGGAATATCACGCAGTTGGGCTAGTTCATAGCCCACGGCAATGACGCGGTTGTTGATCGCCTGTTCCGGGTCGCGCAGGTCAATGCCGCTCTCCGTCTGAGCCGTACTGCGAACGCCGTCGAGGTAGTCGTCTAGTTCTTGGACGCGCAACAGGTCGAGGACGCGCTGGGCTTCCAGGATGCGGTTTTGTTGCAGGAGTAAATCGGCTAGTGCCCGATATGAGCCTGCAATGGTTTCGGTATAAGTTTGTTGCTGTTCCTGGGGTAAGCCGCGAATATCAGCCCGAATGGATTCTCGGACGTTGACGGATTGTTTGTAGAATACAATAGCGAGTTCGGGTTGGTTTTGCTGAGCCAGCAGGAAACCTATATTACTGAGCCACAAGCCTTCTGCAGAGCGATTGCCAATCTCCTGAGCGATGGTTAACGCTTGCTGATAGCCCTCAAGTGCCTTCTGATACTGCCCCAAAGCTGAATAAGCATTGGCCAGCCCACCCAGCGAACTACCTTCACCAACACGAGCGCCAATCTCACGCGCAATAGCAAGGCTTTGCTTATAAAAGTCAATCGCTTGTTGATGTTGCCCGAGCCGACCGTAAACATTACCTAAACTGTCCAAAACCGATCCCTCTCTCCAACGACTGCCAATCTCGCGGGCAATCTCCAGGGCTTGTTCATAGAAGTCAATTGCTTGTTGATATTGACCCAAAGCCATGTAACCACGCCCCAGACTACTTAGAGTGCTGCCTTCACCAGAACGAGTACCAATCTCGCGGGCAATCTCCAGGGCTTGTTCATAAAAGTCAATTGCTTGTTGATATTGACCTAAACGTTGGTAAACATTGCCTAAACTGTCCAAAACCGATCCCTCTCTCCAACGACTGCCAATCTCACGGGCAATCTCTAGGGCTTGTTCATAGAAGTCAATTGCTTGTTGATATTGACCCAGACTTTGGTAAATATTACCTAAATTGGCCAAAACCGATCCCTCTCCATCGCGACTGCCAATCTCGCGGGCAATCTCCAGGGCTTGTTCATAAAAGTCAATTGCTTGTTGGTATTGACCCAGACTTTGGTAAACATTACCTAAACTGTCCAAAACCGATCTTTCTCCACTGCGACTGCCAATCTCGCGGGCAATCTCCAGGGCTTGTTCATAAAAGTCAATTGCTTGTTGATATTGACCCAAAGCCACGTAACCACTCCCCAGACCACTTAGAGCGCTGCCTTCACCAAAACGACTGCCAATCTCGTGGGCAATCTCCAGGGCTTGTTCATAGAAGTCAATTGCTTGTTGATATTGACCCAGACTTTGGTAAACATTACCTAAACTGTCCAAAACCGATCCCTCTCCATCGCGACTGCCAATCTCGCGGGCAATCTCCAGGGCTTGTTCATAGAAGTCAATTGCTTGTTGATATTGACCCAAAGCCGCGTGACTATTCCCCAGACCACTTAGAGCGCTGCCTTCACTAGAACGATCGCCCATCTCACGGGCAATTTCAAGAGCTTGCTCATAAAAGTCAATGGATTGATCGTACTGACCCAGTACAAAGTCAATATTGCCTAAGCGCCGTAGTACATTTCCTTCTCCTTGACGGCTCTCTTGAGGAAACGCAGTTCGCACAGATGGATCTTGATAGAGTTCTAGTGCCTTTTGCCAGGACTGTAAGGCAGATTGAAACTGGCTTACCTGATACTGTTGAATGCCTTGTTGGAGAAGGCGATTTGCTCCTACCAGCAAGGCTGCCGCATCCATCTGGGCAACCGTAACCTGAGCCTCCGCCCGTGAGGCTGGCAACAGTACCACAAACAGGGAAACAGGCACAACGAGCAACGAAGTCAGCAACGGCAAAAATGTTTTCGCGTTCATGGTTTGGGGTTTCTCATTACATCCATATCGTACATAGTCGCAGGGCAGCAAGCAGCTATGCAGTTTTCGCCTATGTCCTTCGTCATCTGTTCAAACACCTCATTGGCTATGCTTGGGAGAAGGCAATTGCATAAAACCTCAGCCAGCATGAACCACCCCCCTCTTCAAACCAACGCCGTTTGGGATGCTATGGCTGCCGTTTGGGGCGTCACCAGCGACGACATTCCCGGACTTGTTACTGAATCCCCCTCCTTGGATAGTCTGTAAAACAAACTGCGGGTCATGATTCCAGAACTCCTGCGCCTCAATCACGTCATCCCCCTAGACTATCAAGGAGCGATTTTGAACTGATCAGCCACAAGCATGACATGATCGAGATCGCGTCATAGGCAACAAGATAGTGGCAACAAAATGGTCAAACCGCTCACCCCCAAACTGACATCGCTCCTCAAGTCGATGGAGTTGGCTCCAACGTCACATCTTCATAGAGTGCATCTAGATTATCCTGAAACGCAAGGCTCTGTAACTCAAAGGTTTTATCCGTTGGATGATAGGATTGCAGCACCCACAGTCCCTCCGAGTTACGCCGAAAACATTCCACCCGTTGATGCTGGGTATTAATCAGCACATATTCGTCCAGCGTATCGAGGGTTTGGTAATCAAAAAACTTATTGCCGCGATCGAACGCTTCTGTCGAAGCCGACAGCACCTCTACAATCAGCTTCGGGAATCGCTTGTACGTCGAAGTCTCCGCATCCCGTTCATCACACGTCACCACCACATCGGGATAATAAAAACAGTTGCGCAACTCCACCCGTAGTTTCATATCGGCAATGTAAACGCGGCATCCTGTTCCCCGCACATGGCTGCGGAGCATGGCAAACAGGTTGCCAGCGATCGTCACGTGGGCATCCGTCGCCCCTGCCATCGCATAGACTTCACCGTTGACGTACTCATGCTTGATGGGGCTTTCGGCTTCAAGCCGCAGATATTCATCGGGGTCAACGGGGAGTTGAGACGAAGCAACCATTCTTCTCACCATTGGCATCTATCTTGATTGTAGTGGCAAGAGCGATCGCTTATCTCTTGTACCCGCCATTTTCGCCTCAAGCCGTATTATCCCGAACTCCAGTTGTCTGAGAAATAGACTACAGCCCAGTCTCCTCCTCGTTCTCGATCTCAGAAGGTGGATTAACCTCAACAGGTGGGGCTGGCGCAGCCGGTTCAGGCGGCGGGGGCGGCTCAACGGCAGCGGGGGGATCTGGCACAGGATCGGCCGGGGGCGGCTCGGCGGGTGCTTCCTCAGGCGGACTTATCGCCTCGGGCGGCTCGACGGCTGGAGCTTCAGGCGGCAGGCTATCCTCGGAAGGCGACTCGGAGGGAGGGGGTGATTCCGGCAGTGGTTCGGTCGTCGATTCTGCACTATCGTCCTGATCCTGGCGCTCCTCGGACTCTACCTCTGCTGTGCTTTCCTCTGGCTCCGGCTCAGACGGCAGATCGACGGACTCTCGATTACCCTGCTCTTGGGCCCGACGGTTGAGGTCTGAGCCAGAAATAGTCATAACCACACTCACCATGACTCCATTGGCACCGCCGGAAATAGGCTGGAAAAGCCATTCTCCTCTCACGGTGGATAGCGCAGCTTGGTCGAGGGCTGAGGAGCCGCTGGAGCTGACGACGCTGGCATGGGACACCGCGCCGCTGGGGCTGATGTCAACCATAATGCCAACGCTGCCTTCAACATTGGCATCGAGGGCAGATTGCGGATACCTAGGGGAAGGGCAATGCTGACAGGCAACGGTTCGGGAGTCGCCGCCAGCATCTTCGTCCGCAGAATCTTCTCCGGCATTGTCGGAACCCGTCTGTCCAGGTTGGGCAGCTTGGGTGTCGGCGGGCGGCCCAGGGCGATCGCTGCCCTGGGAACGGGAATTGGATGGAGTACGGCCTTGGAGGCGATCGCCCAGAGCTTGGGTAGAGCGACGCGACGCATGAGTCCTAGGCGTGCTGGCTCGGGGTTCGGCCGGCTCAGAATCAGCTTCTGTAGCCGAGGCAGACGGCTCGGGTTCGTCAACCTCGCCCACCTCATCGGGCGCTTCTGAATCGGGACTTTCCTCGTCTGGGGAATCTGGCTGGTCTGCCACTATGTCCTCCTCCACGGGCTCCTCTTCCACAGGCTCGTTAACCTGGTCATCCACCGTCTCTGGAGGACTATCCACGGGTTCAGGCGTAGCATCGGGGGCTAGCAGAGAGGCTGTGGGTGCAGCTTCCACTCCAGGATCCTGGGGAGATGGCTCGTCCACAGGCGCTTCCTCTAGGGGGCGATCGCTCAACTGGGCAGGCTCGGGTTCTTCTTCGGCTAAGGGCGGGGGTTCCGTAACAATAATCTCAATGCGAGCTGGCTCTGGCAGAGGACTCTGTTGTCCTAGCCACAGGAACATAGGCAGCAGCCCACCATGGGCAACCATGGAACCTACGACCCCCCAAAGCAGGATGGGATTGGAGAGTTGAGATTGGCGATCGCGATGCTGGAAAGCGGTCTGCGATAAACTCATGTCATACTTAGTTGCAATTGATAGTCATTTAAGATTAGATCTAGCAAGACAATACAACTATTGTCAAATAGCTGATGTCAAAAATTGAGGGTGCAGCAGGCACATAACTTCAAAGTATCATCCTTCGATCGAAGGATGATACTCACTCGATAACCTGTTAAACCCTAGTGCTGATAGATCTTAGAGCATTATTGCCCTCTTCATCAACCCATGCTTAGAACAGGTGCGCTAAGCAGGTTGCTGCTACAGAGCGGCCGGGTGTACTTGACAAGCGATCGCATCTAAAGGTCTAATCTTTATTGATATTGGTTCTCAAACTCAAGGTTGTCTAGTCCCCTTAAGTTGGATTGTCTTCATGCAAAATTTGATCGATACTCTAGTGGCTGGCGGCATTGTCATGGTGCCGCTGCTTGGTTTTTCGCTGCTTTCCATTGGGTTAATTATTGAGCGGTTGGTATTTTGGTCACGCGTTAACCGTCGTCAGCGTCGGGTTGTGCAAGAGACGCTGTCCCTTTTTCAGCATGATCCAGCGGCGGTGGTGGATACATTAAAGCGTCATGCCGATCTGCCCATTGCCCGCATTTTTCTCGAAGCCTTTGAGGTTTCATACAATCTATCGCCGGTGGGATTTCGCCTGGCGTTGGAGAGCGCAACCCAAGCTGAGATCCCATTGCTGCGACGCTTTAATACTGCCTTTGATATTGTCATCAGTGCTGCCCCATTATTGGGATTGTTAGGTACAATTTTGGGACTGATTCGTTCCTTCTCGTCGCTACAGTTGGGAGATCTGGGAGCCAGCAATGCGGCGGCTGTCACCGGGGGCATCAGTGAGGCTTTGGTGTCTACGGCGGCGGGGATGGCGATCGCTATTTTTACGCTGATCTTTGCCAATTTATTTCGAGGCTTTTATCGACGTCAGCTTGCCTTAATTCAAGAACATGGTGGACAACTGGAGCTCCTCTATCTTTGTCGCTATGAGCAAGCCCATGGGTATCAACATCAGATGGTTGGGAGTGAACGATCATGAATGTGCCAGATGATATGGATACGACTGCGGATATTAATATCGTGCCGATGATTGATGTCATTTTTGCTATTTTGACCTTTTTCATTATGTCTACCCTGTTCATGACCCGCTCAGAGGGTTTGCCGGTCAATCTACCCAATGCTGAAACCGCCGAAACTCAGCGCACTGAGGCCATTGTCGTCACCATTGATCCATCAGGGGAGCTAAGCCTCAATCGTAACTCGGTGGCCCTACCGGATCTGGCTGATCAAGTTAGTCAACTGAAGGGCGATCGCGATAGTGCGCTAGTCACGATTAACGCTGATACAGAGGTATCCCACGGCATCGTCGTATCTGTCATGGATGAGTTACGCACCGTAGAAGGGGCCCAGCTTGGAATTGCCACTCAGCGCTCTCAGTCTCAGGCGGTGCAGTAAGATAGTGCTCTAGGGTCGCTGCCATGACGTTTTTGATCTCTGATTTCGATCAAATCTGGTCAACAGCTCATCTTATTCAACAGCAAATGTAGAACAAGCCCCAAAATTTGTCCCTTAACCATCACAGCTCAATCCATCGGGATTGACGATCTGTCGGCCCCGTTCAATGACTGGGTATGATGCCTCAATTAAATCCATACTATTCACGGTCTACTATGCTATCGTCTGTCCGTCAGCCAGCGATCGCCCGCCGGTCGTTGTCTATGCTTATGGTGGGTCTGGTACTTGGAACTCTAGCCTTGGTGGGGTGTCTATTTGCCAGTGTTGCCCTCGGCGCTGCTGATATCACGCCCTTGGAGGTGTGGCAGTCGCTCGTCAACTTTGATGAAACCTCCACCAACCATCTGATTATCCGTACGGTGCGCCTACCGCGATCGCTGGTGGCTCTGCTGGTCGGTGCGGCCATGGCGATCGCTGGAGCCACTATGCAAGGGTTAACCTGCAACCCCCTAGCCTCGCCTAGCATTCTCGGCGTTAGTGCCGGGGCAGCCTTTGCCGTTGTGGTATCCACATCCCTCTGGGGAGTCAACGACCCCATGACCCAAGCCAGTCTGGCGATGATCGGTGGGGCCAGCACTGCTGTGCTTGTTTATCTATTTGCATCTTTTGCCCCCGGCGGCATCACCCCATTGAACCTGACCCTATCTGGAACCGTATTTGCCACCCTGATCAGCACGTTGACGACTAGCCTGCTGTTGCTCAACCAGCAAACCCTAGAACAAGTTCGGTTTTGGCTGGCTGGCTCTGTCGCTGGGGGGAGTATGGAGGTGCTCCAGCATGTTTTCCCTATCTTACTGCTGGGAATGGCATTATCTCTAGTGCTGGCTCGGAATCTGACGGTATTGAGTTTGGGAGAGCCAATTGCTCAGGGATTGGGTCAAAATACGGCGTGGGTTAAAGGACTAGGTACGCTAACTGTAGTATTACTGGTGGGTAGTAGTGTGGCTATGGCTGGCCCAATTGGATTTATTGGCTTAGTCGTTCCCCATCTGGTGCGTTTTTTTGCAGGCATCGACTATCGCTGGGTGTTGCCCTATTCTGCTCTTATGGGGGGTATCTTGTTGATCATAGCAGATATTCTAGCCCGTCTTGTGATTCGCCCCCAGGAGGTTCCCGTCGGCTTGATCATGCCGTTGCTGGGGGCTCCCTTCTTTATCTATCTAATTCGCACAAAGCTAAAACGATGACCCATCCCCACCAGACTTCTGCCGTGCGATCGCCCCAATGGCTCATCCTTCGCAGCCGCTTTCTTCCCCTTTCATTTCGGATTAAAGCCCAAGTTCCTGCGGTTGTCCTGGGTCTTGGAGGGCTTGTTGTGGCGCTGTTGGTGATCTCAGTCGCCCATGGTGAATACCCAGTACCACCCCTTGAGGTTGTTCGGGCTATCCTGGGAGGCCAAACCCAGAATCCAGACTATCTATTTGTGGTCAACAGCCTACGCCTTCCTCGGGTGCTCACTGCTTTGCTGGCAGGTATGGGGTTAGCGATCGCCGGCACGATTACCCAGGGACTATTACGCAATCCCCTCGCGTCGCCAGATATCATTGGCATTAACAACGGTGCCGCATTGGCAGCCGTAATATGTATCATTGTCGTGCCTAGCGTACCCACCGCTATCTTACCCATCGCGGCCTTTAGTGGCGGCTTGATGGTAGCAGGATTGGTTTACGGACTATCCTGGAATAGCGGAACTTCGCCCATCCGTCTTGTTTTAGTTGGCATTGGCTTCTCGCTGATGACCGGAGCCATCACCAACATTTTGATCACCTTTGGCAACCTCAACCAAGTCTCCCAAGCCCTCATCTGGCTAACGGGCAGTGTCTATGGACGCACCTGGGATCAAGTATGGGCCCTAGCGCCGTGGCTGATGGTTAGTTTACCGATAGTGCTGCTAATGGCCCGCGACCTTAATGGTCTTAATTTGGGTGATGATACGGCCCGTGGGTTGGGAATTGCCCTAGAGTGGCGACGAGGTATATTACTTCTAGTGGCTGTTCTATTATCTGGAGCATCGGTCGCTACAGCCGGTACGATTGGCTTTGTTGGATTTATTGCCCCCCATATTTCCCGCCAATTAGTCGGGCCTAGCCATGAGGGGGTTATTTTAGTCTCAGCCGTTGTGGGTGCCTGCTTGGTGATGGCTGCTGATTTGCTGGGGCGGAGTATCTTTGCCCCTATCGAGCTACCCTGTGGTTTGATTACATCATTACTAGGAGCGCCTTATTTTCTCATGTTAATGATGAAACAACGTCCATCAGTGGGAGGAGTTTAGGTATCCATGAACAAGCTGAGTACCATGCCATGCTCAACGGTGCAGATCGAGGCAAGAAATCTAACCTTAGCCTATGGTCGAACGACTATTATTCATCAGGTTAGCTTAGCCATTCCCCCTGGACAAATTACGGTTTTAGTTGGGGCTAACGGCTGTGGCAAGTCAACGCTGCTCAAAGGGCTAGGACGATTGCTAAAACCCTGCACGGGGCAAGTGTATTTAAATAATAAACCCCTAGCCTCTCAGTCAACCAAGGCGATCGCTCGCCATATTGCTCTCCTCTCCCAAAATCCAGTAGCTCCAGAAGGACTAACGGTTCGTGAACTAGTGGCTCAAGGGCGCTATCCACACCAAACTTGGCTGCAGCAATGGTCTATCCAGGATGAGCAGGCCGTAGATGATGCTTTGCAGATTACCGATCTGGAAGATTTGTGCGATCGCCCTCTGGACACACTATCGGGAGGGCAACGCCAGCGGGCCTGGATCGCCATGGTTCTTGCTCAAGATACGGATATTTTACTCCTGGATGAACCCACGACATTTCTTGACCTGGCTCACCAAGTAGAGGTTTTGGATCTCCTCTACGATTTGTATCAATCCCAAGGACGAACCATTGTTTTGGTGCTCCATGATCTAAATCAAGCCTGTCGTTATGGTCACCATGTAGTAGCTATCAAAGAGGGTAAGATCTACGCCCAAGGTGCTCCCTCGGTGGTCATGACTGCAACCATGGTGCAGGATGTGTTTGGCTTAAAAAGCAAAATTATTGCCGATCCTGTCGCTGGAACACCGATGTGTATTCCTATAGCGCGATCGCTGTAGGATTGAATGAAAGAGGCTATACGACATGCCGCTGAAGATCGATGATGATGGTTATGGATCAGCCTGCTCGGTTTTCTTTTCAACAAGTTTGAGTGCGTGGGTAGCGAGATCAAATAGTTTCTGCCGTTCAGTATCATCGAGGGCATCCATGAGCGTAGATAGTTGAGCCCCCTCCTCTAGAGCAATCCAATCGAAAAACTGTTGTCCCTTCGGGGTGAGTTTGACCATCAAGGCGCGGCGATCCGATGGATGACTATCGCGCTCAATATAGTGATCTTGCTCCAAGCCGTCTAGCAAACCCGTCATGGCAGCTCGGGAAATGCCGCAGTGTTTCGCCAGCAAGGATGGACTAGAACAAAAGTCTGGCTCACTATTGAGATACATGAGCACCGATAGTTTACTTTGAGACAAACCAAGTTTCGCCGATTGCTCATCCGTAATTCGCAGCACAACTCGCGCTAGCCGCGTTAGTTTAGACATCATCGATAGGGCTCCGCCGCTGGGGGAATTGATGATATCTTGGGTGACCTCAGTGACCAGTTGACCGAGAGTTTCAATTTTCTCCCGCTGCTCGGGCTGGAGCTGAACATGCTGGAATAGACGCAGCGATCGCTCTAGCTGCTGTATTTTCTCGCGTTCTTGCATCAAGATGGAAAAGGTTCTTAAGGCCGTCACCACGGTAATAAATAGCTTTTGTGATGTAAGTTCTGTTTTGGTTCTGTATTCGTCGATACCATAATTTACCGACACCACCGTTTCCGGCGCTTGGCCGGGCTGTCCAGTGCGTAGAATAATCCGCACCGCCGAGTTTTCTAACTCCTCGCGTACAAACTGAATGACGTCTAAGCCGGCGTTTTCCGTTTCCATGACCACATCCAAAAAGATGATCGCCGTATCGGGATGGGCACGAATCACCTGCTTTGCTTCTTCCCCAGAATAGGCACTCATAAACGCGAGAGAGCGATTCTCAAAGGTGACATCTGCGAGGGCTAGTTTGGTGACGTGGTGCACCTCCGCCTCGTCATCCACAATCAAGATCTTCCAGCTCTTTTCTGGCGATTGTAATTCTGTTTCTTCGGCAAATTGAAGTTCATCATCCTCAAGATCATACATAAGCTCATCCTGTTGGGCACCAGTCAAGGCATCATACGCTTTTTTGGACATAGACGGTTCCATAAATCTAAGGTTGAGTGGATGGGTTAGGCAACTCAATGCGAAAGGTTGTACCAACCGCCAGTTGACTTTCACATTGAATGGTGCCACCTAACTTTTGAGTCACGAGATTGTACACGATATGTAGCCCCAAACCGCTGCCGCCCTGACCTCGTTTTGTGGTGAAGAAGGGTTCAAATATTTTGCCCAAATTCTCGGGCGGAATCCCATAGCCGTCATCTGTATAGTCCAATACAATACCGCGTTCTGTTTGCACAACGGTTAAACAAATATGCCCTTGGTCATCCGGCCCATAGGCATGGAGGAGGGAATTGATCACCAAATTAGTCACAATTTGGGAAAATGCTCCCGGATAGCTATGGAGACTCAGATGGCGATCGCCCTTGACGTCAACGCGATGGGGCGTGAGGGCGAGTTTAGGACTAAGCTGTAGCAAAATCTCTTCTAGATAAACAACCAGGTGAAAGACGCGCTTCGATTCGCTGGATTGATCCACCGCCACCTGCTTAAAGCTCTGGATGAGCTGGGCAGCACGATTGAGATTGGTCAAGGTCATGCCGCTACTTTGTTCGGCAATATCGATAAACTTTTGCAGATCCGATCGCTTCATGGTGCCGTTCTTAAAGGCGTCGGCAAAGGCCGTTGTTTTTTCCATCAAAAATGACGCCGCCGTGACCCCAATCCCAATCGGGGTGTTAATTTCATGGGCAATCCCTGCCACCAACCCTCCCAAGGCGGCCATTTTCTCAGTCTGAATCAGTTGGGCTTCGGCTTGCTGCAAATTCCGCAGGGTTTGTTCGAGCTGCTGGGCTTTTTCCTGTAGCTGTACTTCTGCCAACTGACGCTCCTGTACTTCTTGCTGAAGCTGAAGGTTTTGCTTATCTAGCTCGTCTTGGGCAAGCTGCCGACTTTCTTCAGTCAGCACTAACCACCATGCGCCAATGCCAATGAGCACCCAAAAGGTAGCCGCAACTTCAATCAAGGTTGAGGTGAGACGCTGCACGGTGCTGGGTGAGAGGGTTGGATCGCTCATCACCTGCTGATAGTACACCAGTCCTAAAATACTTCCCACCAAGACAGATAATACCAGAAATATGGCTAGGTATTTCAGTAATTTCATGCCCAACTGGGGCGATAGCTTAGTCTGAAGAAAGCGTCCGAGGAGGGTCTGATCCGGGAGATGAATGGGGGGAGAGGGTGAGGGTGATTGGCGATCGCGTTCCTCCAGCCTCAGTGCCTCATCCGGGTTTGACACAGCGGGTTGTGCGCGTTCAAGCTGGTCAGACAACTGAACAAATGGGGTTTTACACACGTCATGACAGCGCATATCTAAACTACAGCAGAGAGAACAGATGGCATCAGCATAGACGGGACAAAACGACATATCCTGGGGCTCATACTCTTGCTCACAGATACAGCAATTGATGGGCTGTCCAGTGGTTTCATAGCTATCCTCTCGGGCTAAATAATACTTACCACGGGTGAGGAGGGCGATCGCTGGCGACAGCAGCAAGGATAAACCCAGGGCAATGAATGACGCAAAGGCCTTAGCTTCTGGGCCAAAAGCGCCCACAAAGGCGGCGATCGAGACGAGGGAAGCAATCAGGGCCGATCCACAGCCCACAGGATTAAAGTTATAAAGATGGGCGCGCTTAAACTCGATGTGGCGCGGACTTAAGCCTAGGGGCTTATTAATCACCAAATCGGCAACCAAGGCCCCCACCCAAGCGATCGCCACGTTGGCATAGAGCCCCAAGACGACCTCTAGGGTTGAAAAGATACCGAACTCCATAAGGACAAGGGCGATCGCCACATTAAACACCAGCCACACGACGCGTCCAGGATGGCTATGGGTCAGTCGCGAGAAAAAGTTAGACCAAGCTAAGGAACCAGCATAGGCATTGGTAACATTAATTTTGACCTGGGAAAGGATGACAAATAGAATGGTGACGGCTAACACCACGTCTGGATTGGAAAACACATACTCAAACCCAACAAGATACATTTGAGTAGGTTCATGAGCTTTGGCAAAACTGACGCCATGGGCGATCGCCAACGAAGCCAGGAATGCTCCTCCTAACTGTTTCAGACAGCCAATCACGATCCAGCCTGGGCCAGACATGAGCACGGCTAGCCACCAAGCGCGTCGATTACTATCCTGCTTATCTGGCAGAAATCGCAAAAAGTCAACCTGTTCACCAATCTGCACAATTAATGCAAACGATACGGTAGCCGCAGATCCAAAGAGTAGGGGATCAAAGGTGGATGCTCTCAGTTGCCCTGTAAAATGTGTCCAGTTGGTAAAGGCACTGGGTTCCTTATACAACACGCAGGCATAGGGCAATAGGATGAGAATCAACCAAATGGGCTGAGTCCATAGCTGCAGTTGATTGAGCAGCGTCATGCCGAAAAAGACTAAGGGGATAATCGAGACAGAACAGATAATGTAGCCAACAGGCAACGGTAGATGAAGATAGAGTTCTAGAGCCTGGGCCATGATGGCAGCTTCGATGGCAAAGAAGATAAAGGTAAACGAGGCATAGATCAAGGAGGTCATCGTTGACCCGATATAGCCAAAACCTGCTCCTCGGGTGAGCAAATCAATATCTACGTTGTATCGAGCGGCATAATAAGCGATCGGGAGGCCGGTAAGGAAAATGATCATGCCGACGACAGCGATCGCCCAACATGAGTTGACGAACCCATAGCGAATGGCCAACGATCCGCCAATAGCTTCCAAGGCCAAAAAGGAGAGACCACCATTGGCCGTATTCGCAACTAAGAGTTCTGACCATTTCCGAAATGAGGTGGGCGCAAAGCGGAGGGCATAGTCTTCTAGGGTTTCAGTGGCCACCCAAGTATTGTAGTCCCGCCGATCTTTGACAATTTTGGTAGCTGGATAAATGGGCATGGCATTCAGACGCTATCAGCAGGGTTCATCTTGTCAATCTACTTCTTAATACTAATGCCAAATACTAATGCCAAATACTCATGCCAATTTTGCTGACACCTCAATTGAGTCTACCTACGTATGACCAAGGTGTTGACAAGTTCATTCATTTCGACGATTATCGAATTATGGAAACCAAGTC
Source organism: Leptolyngbya sp. CCY15150 (assembly GCF_016888135.1). NCBI lineage: Bacteria > Bacillati > Cyanobacteriota > Cyanophyceae > Leptolyngbyales > Leptolyngbyaceae > Leptolyngbya > Leptolyngbya sp. CCY15150. Next base: position 43,711 of record NZ_JACSWB010000243.1, on the reverse strand, counting down.
CGGCTCACTGTCCACGACCGATATCGCGGCCACCTTTGCAGCCCTGGGGCAACCCTCGCGGCTGAATATTGTGCGGCTGTTGCTATCTGCCCACCCTCAAGGATTGCCTGCCGGCGAGATCCAGCGAGAGTTGGAGATTACCGCCTCTACCCTGTCGCACCATCTTGAAAAACTACGGCAGGTGGGTGTGGTAACCGCCACCAAGGATCGGCAGTGGATTTGGTATGCCGTGCAGCCTCAGGTGCTCAAGCAACTGATCGATTTCTTATTTGAGGAATGCTGTACGCGTAACCATGTTGTGGAGTTAGATGACTAAACTATCTTGAGCCACGATTCTCTTGCCTGAGGTAGCGATCGCTGCCCTACTCACCGTGGACTATTTATTTTGATAGTTGTAGAAATACCAAATTTTACCCTAGGAGACATCCATGACCGTAACGCCCTTGACCCGCATGTATCGCCAGATGAAACACCTAGATGTTGTGCTGGGGGCGATCGCCCTGCTGATTCTAGGATTGCTAGCCATCGTGCCATCCCAGGCGATCGCTAGCGTGGAGTTTATGGTCAGCAGTTTATGGTCGGTTGCGCCCTTCCTGCTGATCTCCGTGGCGATCGCTGCCTATAGCCAGGCCACGGGAGCCGATGCCCTGATTGCCAAAGCGTTTCAGGGACGGGTGGTGACCATGGTGCCGATTGCTGCCGTGATTGGGGCTCTGTCCCCCTTTTGCTCCTGCGGTGTGATTCCCCTCATTGCCGCGCTGCTGTCTATGGGCGTGCCGACAGCGGCGGTGATGGCCTTTTGGCTCTCCTCACCCCTGATGGATCCTTCCATGTTCTTTCTGACGGCGGGGACGTTGGGAATGCCGTTTGCGATCGCCAAAACTCTGGCAGCTTTGGGGATGGGACTACTAGGCGGTTGGGGTATTTGGGCGCTGATGCGAATCAAACCCTTAACCCCAGCCCTACAAAATCCGCTACGATCCGGTGTGGGCAATGGCGGCTGTGTGGGCAGCAAGATCCGCAATCCCAAGCCGGTCATGTGGCGGTTTTGGTCGGATCCTGAGCGGCAGAAACGGTTTGGAAATGGCATCCGTAACAGTGCTATTTTCCTCGGAAAATGGTTGGCTCTAGCGTTTTTGCTCGAAAGTCTCATGGTGGCCTATGTGCCGGATGGATGGATCGGAGCGATCGCTGGCGATGGAGGCCTAGGCTCCGTGATCACCGCCACTGCTGTGGGTATTCCTGCTTATCTCAACGGCTATGCGGCTCTGCCCTTAGTGGGGCGACTGATTCAGCAAGGCATGAACCCCGGTGCAGGTATGGCATTCTTATTAGCCGGAGGTGCTACATCCATTCCCGCGATGATGGCTGTTTTTGCCTTGGCCCGTCGTCCTGTCTTCTTTGCTTATCTAAGCTTTGCCATAATAGGATCAGTACTTTTTGGTTCGCTCTATGGCGTGATCAGCGGATTTTAGATATTTGGGGATACTAAATGATATCAAATCTGGTTGAATGGTCATAACGGTACCATCCTGCATTCGATCCCCCAATTCGCCGCCCCCTTGCCCAGGGAGTTACAGATACCTGGGGAATGCCAACGCCTTGAATAAACAGCGTCTCCAACTGGATTTGATATGAGCTTGATTTGATATGAGCTTAGCGGCCGATCCATTCATAGAATTCTAGGGTTTCTGGGTTGCAACTGCTGCAGTGGGTGCAGGGTTTAGTCTTGAGTTGATGCACGCGGCCTTTGCGAATCAGATGACTCAGCATTCCTCGTAATGCATCTGCATCCACCTGTAAATTCTCGGACAGTTCCTGTAACGATGAGCGCGGATGCTGGTGTAGATAGCGCTGTAGTTCAGTTAAAAGCATATCATCTACTGTCCTTATGGATAAAAAGTGGTATGAGAAAAATGTGTTGACGAAATAAACTAACCTGTGGGCTGGAGGACTGACCCCTAGCCCACAAATGTTGTGGCGTTAGGAACGAGCCTTGGTGGGGGTTAGGCGATCGCCTGCTATCTTGAACCCTAGGATGACCAAGCCCATCGCAGCCAGCAGACCGGCAATCCAAGGAATTGCTGTACCAGGTGCTTGCGCTAACGACATGCTTTGGTAATACAAGACTGCCACCCAGTAGGCAAGTCCAGTTGTCCAGAGCCCAACAAAGATAGTCCAGCCCAGATTCGTTTCACGGAACACCGCCGCAGTTGCCGAAACACAGGGGAAGTACAGTAAGACAAACAATAGGTAAGCGATCGCGGCTGTAGAACTGCCAAACCGCTGGGCCATCTGTCCGAAGGTGGTGTAGTGAACCTCTTGAGCTTCGGCGGCTGCCGTTTGGTCGGTCGAGCTATCCATAATGTTCATGCCGACTGGATCTAGGATCTGATTGCCGAGATCTGCCAGATTGGCTGGAATACTAGCGATCGCTTCTCCTAGACCACCCCATAAACTAAAGTCCTCAGGAGCGTCTTCTTCATGACCTAATTCCTGACTCGCCAGCTCCGTATACAAAGAATCCATGCTGCCCACCATCACCTCCTTCGCAAAGACTCCCGTAAAAATCCCGACGGTGGCTGGCCAGTTTTCAGATTGGATGCCCATGGGCGCAAAAACTGGAGTAATGGTACGGCTGACAGCACTGAGCATGGATGTCTGACTATCTTGGTGACCAACGGATCCGTCGGTGCCCACCGAGTTAAGCAGACCCAATACCACAACCATGATCACAATCATCTTGCCGGCTCGGATAATAAAGGATCTCAGGCGCTCCCAGGCTCGAATCAATACGCCACGCAGGGTAGGAATATGATAGGGCGGTAGCTCCATGATAAAGGGAGAAATCTCACCCTTGAGTAGAGTATGCTTGAGCACCAGGCCGGTGAATACCGCAGCTAGAATCCCTAGTAGATACAACATGAAAACAATATTCTGTCCATTTCTAGGAAAGAAGGCGGCACAAAATAAAGCATAGACAGGTAACCGAGCGCCGCAGGACATGAACGGATTCATCATGATCGTCATTAAGCGATCGCGTCGGCTTTCTAGGGTGCGGGTGGCCATAATTCCAGGGATGTTACACCCAAACCCCACCATCATGGGCACAAAAGACTTGCCAGGCAATCCCACAAGCCGCATGAAGCGATCCATGACAAACGCTGCCCTAGCAAGGTAGCCAGAGTCTTCTAAAATGGATAAGCAAATAAACAACAAACCAATTTGCGGAATGAAAGTTGCCGTGGTTTGAATACCGCCTCCAACGCCATCAGCCAAGAGTCCGATGAGCCAACCGGGAGCGCTAATGGATGTCAAACCATGGGCAATGCCATCAATGAAAATGGTACCAAATGCAATATCAAAAAAGTCAATAAAGGCTCCGCCGAGGTTAATTGATATCAAAAACATGGCATACATAACCACCAGAAAGATGGGTATGCCCAAGGCACGACTTAATACAATGCGATCAATCCGGTCAGATAGATAAGGCTGTACGGTCTGTCCCTTGGTTTTAACCTGTTGAACTATGTGATGAATCCAACTATACCGAGCATCAGCAATTAACAGGTCTAGATCGTCTCCCAAAACTTGGTGAATTCGATGGCGATGCTGCACAATACAGCGCTGCAGATCAGGACTCGTATCTTGATGATGATCCTCATACTGCAATAGCTCTAGAGCTAGCCAACGCCGATGTGTCGTTGATGGATGGGCTAAATCTTGCAGGGATAAAATCTCGCTTAGGGCAGTTTCAATTAGGGGAGGATAGGCCACATAGGCAGAGGGAATCGCTGGATGGGCGATCGCATCCTGAATGGTTGTTTTGAGGGTTGAGAGCGTTTGATGTCGCGTGGCACAAATGGGTACAACCTGGCAGCCTAGACGCTGAGCTAACTCATGGGGGCGTATTTGTAGCTCTCGCTTTTCTGCTAAATCCATCATATTCAGCACGACCACCATGGGAAGACCCATCTCTAAAATTTGGGTTGTCAGATAGAGATTGCGTTCTAGGTTGGAGGCATCCACAATGTTGATGACCAGATCTGCGGCGTTGGAGATTAAATAATCTCTAGCGACCTGTTCATCTAACCCAATAGCGGCATCTTCTACGTCTAACGAATAGATGCCAGGTAAGTCAGCGATGGAAAACGATTGATCCTGATGACGATATAAGCCCTCCTTGCGTTCAACGGTGACGCCCGGCCAGTTGCCGACCCGCTGATTGGCTCCTGTCAGAGCATTAAACAGCGTGGTTTTGCCGCAATTAGGGTTACCCACTAAGGCAATAACTGGATGTAGGTCTGTTTGTAGCTGCGACGGTGAGGAGGATGTGGGCATTGAACGGCGCATAATAATCTCCCTAATCAATACGTTCGATATGTAATGCTTCTGCTTCTGCTTTACGTAAACTTAGATGGAAATGTCTTACCTCAATCTCTGTAGGATCACCAAGAGGAGCATGGCGGGTGACGATGAACTCTGTACCAGGCGTTAAGCCCATGGCGAGGAGTTTACGTTTATAGGTGCGGGCTGCTGCGGTGTAACCAATGACCCGAAAGCGATCGCCAATTCTGGATTCTAGCAGGCTAGCGCTGTTTCCAGGCTTAATATCGTTCATCCTAATGGGTGTCTGTTGATAGGTTTCTAAGGTTGCATCGTATCCGTCTGCCATAGGCTGTACTTGAACTTGACCTGCCATCAGTGCATTGAGCCCGATACTTTGCTGACCTAAGCGAACGATTACCGAGCCACTAGAGAGTACGCTGACAATCTCTAACGCCACCCCGGGCATAAATCCCATGCCTCGTAGGCGTGCAGTGGCGTCTCCGCAGTTTAGTCCAATAATCTGAACGCGATCGCCAACCTCCATGTTTGACAAAACATAGGGGTTGGAGGACTGATCTAGGGAATCACTCTCGGGTGAAGAGGAAGGAGGGCGATCGCTGACATAGGTAAATCTCTCCCAATCTGAGGGATGAACATCTTGTAGCCAATGATGGACTAAATCATCTCCGCTATGCATAACAGACTCCTAGCGCTAAAAATAAGGTGAGTGCCATCATGAATCTTGAAAGGTCAATCTTTCGACGATGGATAGGTTTAACTGATGTCAAATCCGGCTAGACAGACGTTTCATATGAGATATTGATAGTCGCCGGGTATTGATAGCTTCCTGGATCAGGAGACAACGCAGCGGAAGATCCAAGACAGGATATCCCCGTGATAGCTATTCAACCGAATTTGATGTGAGTTGTTTGTCAATAAGAGGGTAAATTTGCTGATGAAGCTGATCCATTGATGTAGGACAGGCATATCTCTGGGGTGAATGATGAAACATTTGGTTGATGCCTGGGTATTGCTGAATTAGGGTGTGAACCTCGAACTAGAGAGTCTAAGACCTTCTGCAAATGTTCGCGGCGTCATACTACTTTTCAGCAAACCCAGGTCCTGCATCGATCAACACTAAGTCTTGCTGGCCAAGGATCTAAACCTTAGGCAACAATAATGGCGCATACTACAAAGCTGTGGTGGATTCATGAGAAGAACTACATAGTGTCAACCATGGGACAGAAGCATGAAGAGTTCCTGGCTAAGGTGGATTTAGACGACTTGGATTAAGCAAGAACAACGCTCTTGATTGAAAATTATTCTCAATAGATACCATTAAACTCTAGGACTTGTCTAGAGCTTTATAAACCTTTAAGGTGTTGCGAAGTCACGGCGTGACCCCTACGCATGTCACATCCGATGGAATAGCCATGCCTGAGATATCCTGCCTTCAATCCCTTGCTTCACCGCCCTCTTTGGCAAGGGAGCTACAGATATCTGGGTACGGCACAGTCTTAAAGGAATCGTGGGGCTAACTAGAGTTGACATAATCTTTCGCCTGCCACTCTCGCAATATTGCTCCCGCAACATCACGTTCGCAACCAAGGAGGTCTACTCTCTGATTGACTGGCAAATCTTTTTGTCTAGACTAGGTTGAGCAACGTAAAACCCAGTACCAGCTTAGATTCCGTTGGGTTACGCTGACGCTAACCTAACCTACGAGAGAATCAAGATCGCAGGAGTTTGCCCTGTCAATCAGGGTCTACCAATCAGGGTCTACCCCTGGTGCTATCGTCAGATGTGGTTAGCTGTCATGACGAGAGTCCGTCAGAATATTTCATCATGAACCAAAACAAATAATCTTAAACCCACACCAGAACTACATAAATAAGATAGGCTATATAAATGCCGCCAATTAAGAGTACGCCTGCTCGACTGAGCTTAGATTGATAGATCCGCCATAACCATCCACAACTGACGAGGACAGCGATCGCTTCAATAACTCCGAAAATATCTCCGTAATAGCGAGGATCCCAGTAGGAAACAGGACTCATAAATCGCCAGTTGGAGAGTGGAAAAAAGTGTCGATGGGCGTCGTCATGGTGGAGGGGGAGATCCCCGGCGACATGCAGCATCATGCTGCTGAATAAGAGGAGGCCAAGGTGCGATCGCCTCCAGAGGGATAGACCGAGCCCCAAGAGCATCAGCGGTAGGGAGTGGGAGAGGGCAATCACGGTTTGCCAGCCGGGCTGATAGTAGCTTTGGCTCCAGATGACCGACTCGGGAACGCCGAAGACCAATTTCTCGACGCCATAGAATATAAAGATAGGAACATCAGGCAGCAGCGCGCCCAGAGCTACAGGCAGTAGAACAGAAGGACTATCTTTCCGCCCAATACAAAGTAGGTTGAGGGCGATGTGGGCCGGTGTATTCATAACAATAGACTCATAACGATAGGTTCATACCAGTGGAGGATGTAGACAACGCGGGCGATCGCTATTCTATCGTCACGACTCTGTGTATACTGTTCACCGTTGTCCAAGGCATTCATGACCCTGCCCAATCTCTCTAGTTCTCCTCCCCAGGGGCGATCGCTCCTCTGGATCTATCTCAAATTAGTGGGCATGACCCTGATCTGGGGCGGCACTTTTATTGCTGGACGCATTGCCGTGCAAAGTATGGGGCCAATCTGTGCGGCCTTTTATCGCTATGCTGTGGCTACGGTGATCCTTGTGGCTTGGATGCTCTATCGGGAAGGTGGACTGCCGCCCCTACAGCGGCGACATATTTTACCCCTGACGCTGCTGGGGTTGAGCGGCATTTTTGCCTACAACATCTTTTTCTTTTTGGGGCTGCAAACCGTGCCCGCTAGCCGGGCCTCGTTGATTATTACCACCAATCCCAGTGTGATTGCTCTAGGTGCAGCACTAGTCTTTGGCGATCGCCTAACGCCATCCCGGCTGGTGGGCATTGCGGCGGCGTTGCTGGGAGCTACGCTGGTGATTAGTAACGGACAGCCTTGGGCATTGTTGTCTCAGGGCATTACCCTAGGCGATCTCTTTTTAGTGGGCTGTGTGATCTGCTGGGTGATCTATACCCTGGTGGGCAAGTGGGTGATGGCGGATCTATCACCCCTAACCGCCACCACCTATGCTTGTCTGATCGGTACACCGCTGTTTATCATCCCGGCGATTCAAGATGGCTTGCTCACCGACTGGGGGGATGTGGCTCCCGCTGCTTGGCTAGGCATTTTGTACCTGGCAGCCCTCGGGACGGTGGTTGGATTTTATTGGTACTACGAGGGTCTGCAGGCCATTGGCCCGGCCCGGGCATCGGTGTTTATCACGCTGGTGCCGGTGGTGGCGGTGATTGCCGGTCTTGTGATTTTGCAGGAGCCGTTTACGCCATCGTTGGCTCTGGGAGGACTGTTGGTCGTTACGGGCGTCTTTTTCACCAACCGTAGATCTTAGTACCGCAGGACAGAAGAACGAAGACAGAAGAATGAAAAGGAAGAACGAAAAGGAAGAACGAAAAGGAAGTCTAGGACGCCCGAGGTTGCCTGCCTCAGCCAATAAGCGGGTTCCTTACGCCTCAGAGGACTCGGTGGCGTCGCGGGCGATCGCTGCTTGGACGGCCTGGAGCAGATCCTGGTGAATCTTGGCAGAGGCGGCAATGATCAGCCCTGGTCGAGCGTAGTCGGAACAGGCGTGGAGCGGGGGTAGCGGTTCACCCTGGTGGGTGGTGACCACATAGCCCATCTCGGTGGCTAAGAAGGCGATCGCTGCACCGTCAATGAACTTACCGCCCCGCAGCACGGCTCCGGCTAACTCCCCTGTCAAGACGCCGTTAACATTGGGAATCCTCCGCACTTGGTCATAATCAGTTTCCACAGCGATCGCCTCATAGGTGTCGGGCAAAAAAGGCTTGACCTTGGCCATGCCCGAGCCCAGGAGGATAGCGGCCTGTGGCTGTTCGATATGCACCGGAGTGCAGGCATCCAGATCCTCATGCAGGGCTCCCTGAGCCAGCCCCTGGCCCCGCAGCGCGTAGGCGTAACGGTTTTGGGCGGGGGTAATCGCCAATACGGCCTCAAATTCTTCCCAGCCCAAGACGCCCAGCAGAATCTGGTAGTTGTCATGGCCATCCACGTAGAAGCGGGTGCCGTCAATGGGGTCGAGGGTCACCAAATAATTGCCCGGCGGGCTCAGGTCTTGCGATCGCACATAGCCGGTATTGAAGGATTTTTCATACTCTTCGCCATAGAAATGCAGATGGGGAAAAGTACCCAAGAGCGCCACCTCCACTGCTGTTTGCACCGATAGATCTGCCGCCGTGAGGGCTGCGGCAAAGGCATTGCTGGCATCGCCCTTGTCGGGTAGGGCCACGATGCTGGTTTGGATCTGCTGGGCATAGCGGGCGGCCACCCGCAGATGGGGCAGCAGGGTTTCGAGGATAGTACGGGGACTAGGTGTGGCTGGCATATCAGTAGAATCCTGGAGTTGTTGCGATCGATTGTGGCAGAACTAGGTTAAATTATCCATGAGCATGGTGTTGTGCAACAGTTGCGAGAGGTATGCCTGTGGCGATTACGGTAACTCCGTTAAGGGATATTAATGCGGACAAAAATGCCCCCGACCGCTTGATTAATCTCGGCAATAATTTCGATGATCCGCTGACAACGGGATTGGTAGCTCGCTTTGTGTTGTATGACACATCCCTAGGGGGGGGTGTGGCGGAGGTGGTCTTGTTTGACCAAGCCGGGGGCGGAGCTGTGCAAACGGTGCAAAACTTTCAGGCCTATGTGAACAACGGTGCCTATGTTAATTCGATTATCCATCGATCGGTGCCTGGCTTCATTGTGCAGGGGGGTGGTTTTACGGTGGATGATTTTTCTGCACCGGTCTCCTCCATCCCGATTGCCACTATTCCCACCAATCCGCCGGTCGTCAATGAGTTCAGCAGCGATCGCTCCAACTTACGGGGCACCATCGCCATGGCTAAGGTCGATGGCAATCCCAATAGCGCCACCAGCCAATGGTTTTTTAACCTGAACGACAATTCGACCAATCTAGATGCTCAAAATGGTGGCTTTACGGTCTTTGGGCAACTGCGCTCCAATCGTGATTTGGCTGTTGTAGACGCGATCGCTGCCCTGCCTCGCTTCAATATCGACAATGGAGTGCTCAACAGCTTGCCCCTGAGCGTCGATAATCCCCTGGTACCGGAGGTGACGGGTGATGAAAATTTTGTGCGCTATCGCCGCATTACCATCGCCCAGCGGGATGAACTCACCTTTTCGGTGGTCAGCAATTCCAATAGCCGCCTGGTCAATGCCTCCATTCGTCAGAATCGTTTAGTGCTGGACTATAGCGCCATCCGCACCGGTACTGCCGAGATTACCGTGCGGGCTACCAACCTGCTGGGCGTCAGCGTGGAGGAAAGCTTTGTGGTCACGGTCACCGATCCCAATCCGCCGACCCAGGGCGACGACGTTCTGCGGGGCACCCGGCGAGATGATGTTTTGCGGGGTTTGGGGGGCAACGATCGCCTTCTGGGTTTCCAGGGCAATGATCGGCTCTTAGGCGATGCTGGCAATGACCTGCTGTTGGGAGGCCCCGGCAATGATCGCTTGGACGGCAGTGCCGGGAATGATGGGCTAGACGGCGGTGCTGGGAATGATCAACTCATCGGTGGCCGGGGAAGCGATCGCATCACCACGGGGTTAGGACGCGATATCCTAGTGATTGGCCCAAGGGACGGCACCGACATCGTCACCGATTTCAACCCCCGCCAAGATCGCATTCAGCTCACCGGATCGCTCACCGTCGGTCAACTGACCTTTCGTCAACGACAAGACAACACGCTCATTCAAGCCGGTAATACGACATTGCTGGTCTTGAACGATGTCCAGGCCTCTCGCATCACCCCATCGAGTTTTGTCTAGATGACTGCTGTTACCATTGCTTTCACCTGTGTTCCTGTACGGCCCCCAATTTAATTTCATCTCAACGACCGCGTTGCTTTCACCTGTATTGATACACTGCCCCTGCCCAACAGGTTCTCCCCTGTCCGGCAGGACGAGATCAGGCGGTGTAAATCATGGAAAGCTTTAGACAGGTGAGTGGTGCGATCGCTGCCTGTCTCCTTACACACCAGGAGAGTTTGCTTGAAGACCTATCGTTTTTTATCAATGTGGCTAGGGTGTTGTGGGGCATTGATGGCCTTACCAACCCTAGCAACCGCATCGGACTTGTCCACCCTCGATGCCGCATCCGGCTCACCGTTAACCTCTCAGCCCCATCAAATTAGCCAAGGTTTATTTTCCTCCCAGATCGCCACCCTACAAGCCATTGAGCTGTCAGAGGATGGTAGTCAACTGATTCTTCGCACCGATCGGGCTGTGGGGCAGGTGAATAGTGGTTGGCAACAGCGGGTTACCAGCCATCGGATTGAACTGTCGAATACCCAACTGGCCCCGCAGGTGATGCTGCCCGACCTCACAGACCATCCGGGTCTCGTATCGATGCGGGTGGAGCAAGCTGACGCCACCACGGTTGTGGTGCAGCTTGAATTGGTGGCCAGAGTGCAGGTTGGCACCATTCGCCAATTGGATGGCCAACGATTGGCGGTACCGCTGGGAGGGACATCTACGTCAACGCCCATCACCTCCGAGGCGATCGCTGCCCGAATTGCCGACATCACCCTGCCTAATGTGGCCCACCTACGTCCGCTGATTGTGATTGACCCCGGTCATGGCGGTTCTGATCCTGGAGCTGTGGGAATTAGCGGTCTGCGGGAAAAAGATATAGTCTTCCCCGTTGCCCAACGGGTCGCCACCTTGCTCGAACAGCAGGGGGCTCAGGTGGTGCTCACCCGACAAGATGATCGCACCCTCGATCTAGCTCCCAGGGTGCAAACTGCCGAGCGTTATGGGGCTGATATGTTTATTAGCCTCCATGCCAATGCCATTAGCATGAGTCGCCCAGACGTGAATGGTGTGGAAACCTACTACTATTCCTCTAGCGATCGCCAGGTGGCCGAAGCTATTCAGCGCAGTCTGCTGCAAGCAACAGGGATGCGCGATCGCGGCGCTAAGTCGGCGCGGTTTTATGTCTTGGTCAATACATCCATGCCCTCGGCGCTGGTGGAAATGGGATTTGTCACGGGGGCAGAAGATGCCGCCCTGTTAGCTGATCCAGAGTTTCGCGAACTGATTGCCTACGCGATCGCCCGCGGTATTTTGGACTATGCTCAGGCGAATCCATAGCTGAGGCTTATCAACCCAGGAAGGGTTACTGGCTTGTAGGGCGGTGGCCTTCATGTCATGATCGGCGAGAGGGGTCGGTTCTCGTCCAACACTCCTCATCGCCCTGACAGGAAAACATCATGATCGACATGTCCCCCATCGCCCCTCAGGAGCCTTGGTTCCTATGAAAAAAATCTTGCTATGTACCGATGGATCACCCTTTGCGGAAAATAGTTACCCCTACGGAGCCTGGTTTGCTAGCCGACTGCCCGCCGCGATTGATGTTCTGTTTGTCACGGATATTCGCTCGCAGCAAGCGATCGCCAGCGGTAATCTGAGTGGCAGCATTGGCATTGATGCCTCAGAGGTTTTGCTCAGTCAGCTTGTGGAATTGGAGCATCAACGGGCGAAGTTGAACCACCAACGGGCGAAGCTAGTGCTGCAAACGGCCGAAGCCCGCCTGAAGGAGCTGGGTGCCGAGCAGGTGCAGCTTCTCCACGAAACAGGGTTTTTGGTGGACTGCTTCCATGAATTTGAAGATCAGGCAGACCTGGTGATGCTGGGTAAGCGTGGCGAAACAGCCCAGTTTGCCACCGGACATTTGGGGGCCAACGTAGAACGCATTCTGCGATCAAGCCATAAGCCTTGTCTGGTTACCCCGCAAGCGTTCCAGCCCATCGAACGCCTCTTGCTTGCCTATGATGGTAGCAAGAGCTGTCAAAAAATTCTGGAGTTTCTAGCCCGATCAACGCTATTTCAAGGATTAGAGCTTCATCTGCTCACCGTTGCCAACGCTGCTGACCATGACGCTGCGATCGCTCAGATCAAAGAGGCAGAAGACCTAGTGCGGCCAGCCGGCTTTACACCCATTAGCCAGGTTCTTCAGGGAGATTCAGAAACAGCGATCGCCAACTACGTCACCGAGCATCACATCAATCTCTTGCTCATGGGAGCCTATGGCCATAGCCGCATTCGTTACCTCGTCCTTGGCAGTACGACCAGCCAAATTCTCCGTAGCACCATGATTCCGGTACTTGTTTTCCGCTAGGCAGCTATCTAGATCCCTGGGTTGATCTGCATGGTGCTACAACCCTGATAGGTTATCAATAGTTGCTGAGAAGTTGTTGCTGAGAATGCATGTCCATGGGCCGGCTCATCTCACTAGCCTTGGCTAGGGATGAATCGTTGAGATGGATAAGATATATGTCTCTAGCGCGAGTTTGACTGGCATAGTCTTGGCCATGCTGATCTGCTCGAAGCATAGGAGATGGGTTGCGATCGCTCAGATCAAACCGTACCGTTAGGCGTAGCTGTAACGCACATCTCGGGCGATGCTGAATGAAGGCAGGACTTACGCAAGAAGCATTGAGATCGCCGGTTGCTTGAGTTGCGCTATCAAGTTGTTGGACAACAGACCATGCTTGATTTGATAAATCGTTTGCCCACGTTGGTAAGCCATCGTCTTCAATCGTGTCCAGACGAGCAGCGCACAAGCAATGGGATTGCGCTGAATCCGTGCTTTGCGGCACTGACAGGCTTCTACCCCGGTCAACTGCTTGAGTTGCTGATGGTGCCAGTGCTCCCGCGTTGACACCTGTCTTGGTCGCTCCTGCGACTCTTCTCGACAACTAAGGTCTGGGCACAGGAGCGCTGCTGGGAGCATTGCTGTGCGGTCAGCCAGAGGCTTGCGCAACTCCTGAATCTCTGAGGCAGAGCCAGGCCATCATCCAGGATGTTCGGAGGGGCACCACGCAAAATGGTTAGGCACTTAACTATTTTGTGTAAAACTAGATACAAATTCTACCTTGGATGTTCCCTACAATAGCTCTAGTAACTCTGTCATTCTCTGAGAAAGTAAGCCACCTGCTATGCGAACATAAGCCGTTGAACGTCTTAGATGTAGGCGTTGCTCTCCATAGCTAGGTGCAAGTAAGTTTTGCCCAATAGCGACATTTGAGGAGTGCTGCCCTCACATGTGTTGCTCGTACATGCAAGAAACATTAACTGGAGCCTAACATGTCTTACCACGGCGATATTTCTTCCAGCGATGATGCAGTTGGTGTCGCAGTTGTCAATTACAAAATGCCACGGCTGCATACCAAAGATGAGATCCTTGCCAACTGCAAGAACATTGCATCCATGATTGATGGGATGAAGTTGGGGTTGCCCGGTATGGATCTGGTGATCTTTCCAGAATACTCCACCCACGGCATCATGTATGATCCCAAGGAAATGATGGAGAATGCGGCATCCATTCCTGGGCCAGAAACAGATATTTTCGCAGAAGCCTGTATTCGCAATAAAGTATGGGGCGTCTTCTCCCTCACGGGCGAGCGCCATGAGGATCATCCTAACAAGGTACCCTACAACACCTTGATATTGATGAACGATCAGGGTGAGATTGTTCAAAAGTATCGCAAGATCATGCCTTGGACGCCTATTGAAGGTTGGTATCCAGGTAATTGCACCTATGTTTCGGATGGGCCGAAGGGTCTGAAAATTAGCTTGATCATTTGTGATGACGGCAACTATCCGGAAATCTGGCGCGACTGTACCATGAAGGGTGCAGAACTGATTATCCGTTGCCAAGGCTATATGTATCCAGCTAAGGATCAGCAGGTGATGGTATCCAAGGCCATGGCCTGGATGAATAATGTCTACGTTGCTGTTGCCAATGCTGCAGGTTTTGACGGCGTCTATAGCTACTTTGGCCATTCCGCTGTCGTTGGCTTTGATGGCCGCACCTTGGGTGAATGTGGTGAGGAAGAAAACGGCATTCAGTATGCGGCGCTGTCGAAGTTTGCCATTCGCGACTTCCGTAAGAACTCTCAGTCTCAGAACCACCTCTTCAAGTTGCTACACCGTGGCTACACTGGCATGATCAACTCCGGAGACGGTAGCGAGGGCATGGCGGAATGTCCCTACCAGTTCTACCGTGACTGGGTTCTTGATCCGAAGAAGGTGAAGGAAAACGTAGAGGCACTGACTCGCCCAACCGTGGGCACGGAGGAATGTCCTATTGAAGGGCTACCAACTAAGACCGTGCCGGTTCCTGCTCAAAAGGCTCAATCATCCCCTGTATCAGTTTCCACCAACGGCTAGTTTAGCCATCAGAATCCTGACGATCCAACACGTTACCTCATGCCGTAGTCAAAAATTTTGGCTACGGTTTTTTATGCTCAGATTAAATCAGGATCTGGCTATACTCCTATCAAGTCTGCTTGAAGGTTCATCGCCGAGACATCCTGCGCTCGATCCCCTACTTCGCCGTTCCTTGGACAAGTGGGCTACCAACATCTGGGTGCTGCCGCTGTTTTAAATAAATCGTGGGTCTAAACGGATTTAATATGAGATCACGCCGAAGCCCCAAATCCCTATCCCAAAGAGAAAAAAGCTAAGATCATTAGATATTCTAAGATTGAAAGAAGCCTAGAGCACCGTTTACCCTATCTCTATTCGTTCACCCATGTCTGGCGAAACCGATCTCGCGACCCTACTCACCTCCATGACACCTGTCAAACAGGAGGGAGAGTATGTCTTTTGTACCGTTCAGATACCGATGGCCCAATGCATTGCCTTTAACCCCCTCGGCCTGTTCCAGGAAGCTGAGGGGCTGACGCTCATCCTGCCTCGCCCTAGCGCCGATGCCCATCGCCTGCCCTATGGCACCATTTTCTCCATGATCACCCTCTCTGTTCACTCTAGCCTCGACGCCGTGGGCTTTCTAGCAGCCGTCACCCAAGCCCTAGCCCGTGAAGGCATCAGCGTTAATCCTGTGTCGGCCTATTATCACGATCATCTGTTTGTCTCGGCAGCAAAAGCCGATGCGGTGCTGGACTGCCTTCATGTCTTGGCACAGTCCGGTTAGTAGGGGCGGATTCGAAGTTTATGAAGTGCAGTAGCAGCAATGTGTAAACCAATGTTTGAGGTGTTCAGGATTCATGAGTTGCAGGGCTATTTTAATCAACCTATCCACACCCGATACCGTAGCTGGAGAAAATAGTCTCAAGAACGCTTTCAAGTGTGACCACCAATGTTCAATGGGATTAACTTCTGGAGAATATGAGGATAAATACAGAACACTTGCACCAACCGACTTAATTAATGACTCGACCTCTTCAACGTTATGGGCTGGCAAATTATCTATCACCACAACGGCACCAACCCATAACTGTGGCAATAGAAAACGCTTAATAAAAACCTTGAACGCATTGCCATCCATGGAACCGTCGAGCGTCATGATGGCCAACACCTTCTTGATGCTGATGCCCCCAACCACACTCACGTTCGCACCTCGGTAATATGGCTTAACGTCATAGACTCTATTCCAGGCTGCTCGCTACCACGCCGTCCGCATGAAGGGCAGGCTTAGACGCCAAACCTTGCGGTCAACGGTCAAATGGGCGTTGAATGATGGTGTAGAGCCCCAATTGCCCATGGTCGTTTCCTTACATCAGCTTGTCCAGCTCCCCCTCTTCCACAACCTTGACACGGATGAGTTAGCCGATCTCCAACCCCATACCCGCCTTCTGTCCTACCAGGCGGGGGAGGTGGTGTTACAAGAGGGCGATCGCCTCCCCTCCCAGCTTTATAGTCTCAGCGTTGGCCACCTGCGGGTGGCGAAGCTGGCCAGCAGCGGCAAGGAGACCATTTTACGCACCCTGGCCCCCGGCGATATCTTTGCTGCGCCGGCCCTGTTTGGCGATCAGGTTGCACCCGCTACCGTCACTGCGATCGCTGAGGCCCAGGTGATCACCATCGATCGCCAGGCACTGCTGACCCTATTTCGCCAGCATCCAGACGTGCCGCTGACCATGCTGATGATGTTCAACCATCGCCTACAGCAGCTCCACGATACCGTCCATGGGCTGGTGTCGGAACGAGCTATGGTGCGGCTTGTCCATTATCTGCAATACGCCGCCGACCACTATGGCACGGTCACCCTAGCGGAGGGAGAAGAACTGCGATCGCCTCTGCCCCACTACCAAATTGCCCGCAGCATTGGTATCACCTATGAAGAATGTGTGCGCCTCTTTAAGCAACTGCATCCTGTGGTCACCTATCAACGGGGTGGACGGATTTGGGTGCAGGACTGGCAGCGTTTAGATGAAATGCTGGCGGCGGCCGAGTAGCTAACCGTTCCAGGGGCGATCGCTAGATATCCTGACGGCGCGACCGGTAGACTAAAGGAGGTGAGTAATAAAGACAAGTATGGGTGAGCCTGTGGAACATCGTGACGTAGCAGATGCCGTAGTGATAGGGGCTGGGCCTGCCGGATTATCCATGGCTGCCGAGCTGGGGAGTCGGGGCTTGCGGGTGATTGGGCTGACCATGGCTGAGCCGACCGCTGCTTGGCCCAACACCTACGGCATTTGGTGCGATGAACTAGAGTCGCTGTTGCTGGCTGATATGTTGGGCCATCGCTGGCATGACTGCGTGGTTTATACAGGGTCAAAGGTCACAGCGTTGAACCGTGACTATGGACTGATTGATAAAACGAAGCTCCAGACCTATTTCCTCGATCGCTGCGATCGCCACGCTGTGACTTGGCACCAGGGCACTGCCGCCCAGATTGACCATAAATCAGAGGTCTCCTGCATCACCACCCAAGATGGCACACAGCTCACCGCCCGCATTGTCGTCGATGCCAGCGGCCATCGCCCTGCCTTGGTGCAGCGGCCGCCCTTAGCCAACGTTGCCTATCAAGCAGCCTATGGCATCGTCGGCCGCTTCTCCAAACCCCCTATTCGTCCTCAGCAGTTTGTGTTGATGGACTATCGTGCCGATCATCTCACGGCGGCCGAGCGGGCCCAACCTCCCACGTTCCTCTATGCCATGGATTTAGGTGATGGGGTCTATTTTGTTGAGGAAACGTCTTTGGCCCACAGTCCCGCGATCGCCTTTGAGGAACTAGAACGTCGCCTCCATCAACGGTTGGCCCACTACGGCGTAGCGGTCACCGAGGTTCATCACACCGAACGCTGCCTATTTCCCATGAACTTGCCCATGCCCTTCTTGGATCAACCCGTGGTTGGGTTTGGCGGCGCGGCTAGCATGGTGCATCCAGCATCTGGCTACATGGTGGGCAGTCTCCTGCGCCGTGGCCCGATCGTGGCAGAAGCGATCGCCCAAGCTCTCAACGGTGCCAGTTCTCCCCAGCAAACTGCGCGGGCGGCTTGGCAGGCCCTATGGTCGCCGGAGCGCTTGCGGAAATATTATCTGTATCGCTTTGGGCTCAGCAATTTGCTGGCCTTTGATGAGCCTCAGCTCAACGACTTTTTTCATGCCTTCTTCCAGCTCTCCAAACCCCAGTGGTCGGGCTTCTTGGCTGATACTCTAACCATGCCGGAGCTGATGCTGGCTATGGTCACTCTGTTCGGTAAAACCACCAACGATGTGCGGCAAGAATTACTCAAAGCAAGCTGGAGCGATCGCAAACTGCTCTGGCGATCGCTCCTGGCCCAGTGATCTCCAGGCTAAAGCGGCAGCGTAACGCATCCAGTCCTCGTGAGACGGTGCGTTACGGCTTCGCATAGCGGCACCCTGCTAGGCAAGGGTTTCAGGACTTAGGGTCACAAACGTTGGACTTGTCTGTACTTAGGAGCCCTCTGGGAGAAGGATTGAGGGTAGGGGCACTGTGGCGGGCAATCCAAGACTTGGTATAGCCTATCCAGACGTCTACTCCAGTCGTCCCAGCACAACATAGCTGAGGAGACCGCCATATTCCCGCAGCACCAGCACAATTTTCTCTCGGTAGCCAAGATCCTTCACCAAGGAGGTCATGTGGGGGATCACCTCAAAGCCTTGGTTTTGGAAGGTGAGGATCGATCGCCACATGTGGGGTGGATCGGTGATCAAGACAATCTCCTGGATGCCCTCTGGCAGCAGACTATAGGCACTATAGATGGCATTTTCGTTGGTCGTTAGGGAGCAGACTTCCCCACTCATGGCCGACCGAGGCACCCCCATATCTTCCAGAATGTCAAAGGGAGTGGTGCCGGAACCGCTGACGAAAATCAACGGTGCCCGTCCTTCTTGCCATAGCTCAGCCGCCGCTGCAAACCGTCCACCGCCATCTAGGCGATAGGGTCGTCCTGGAAACACAATGGCATCGGCGGGGGTGCCTGGGTCAGACGGAATGTGGCTGCTCAGTCCCCAGAGCGCTAGGTTGAGGCTTGGGGGCGACACTAAAACCAAGAAAGCGATCGCCCCACCAATCGTCACCCTTGTCCAGGTGGGGTTCCAGTGGGGATGATGGCGCTTGTTCCACTGACGATAGATTGTCCGCCCTAGCCAAACGGCGATCGCACAGGCGATGAGTACAATCAATCCTTTGACATGCAGGGGCAATGGCGTCAGTAAAAGCCGCGAAATAGATTGAGTAAACTGTGTCCAAGAGCTACCCAGTCGTGGGCATTCATTAAAGTCCATCAGATCGATCATGATCCAGCCTCCCCAATGTTGGCACTAGCAGATAGATAATGATTGGTACAGCTCCTAGGCTGGAGTGTAATGCCAATAGCCTATGGTTGCCCTGACGATTGAGCTATCTCAACCATCCTGGATGGTCTAGGTTTTGTTCATTTCTAATGTGCCCCAATAGCTGGTGAAATTACCCACGTCCTCCTAAAAAATATAGCGGTAATAACAAGATGCCTCCACAACGTTTGCAGAAAGTTTGAGTGAGCGTTGCTGAATCGCGATAGGATTGGCGCTAACCAACCGTGAGTGGGACGCTCACAGTCGCCATTGATGAGACTTCATCAGAAGTAGGAAAAGCAATTAATCTTAGCCCGAAACCGATCGATCGTATGGCTAGTACATCCATGTAGATGTCGGGCAACTAAGTACCGATAAGGTCTAGTATTCCTTCGCAATCAAGGTCGTGGGAGCATCTTGCTCACAGTCTGATGTCATAGCTTCATTCAGCAACACCCGGTCTAGAATTGATACTGGCGATCGCCCACCCAGAGGCTTATGGGCACCGCATAACCATTGCCCCGCACCCGTACTTCCACCACAAAGGGCGGCTCATTGCCAAACTCTTGGTTCAGCTCCATGATTTCGGTGTTGATGGTATCCCGTTGATCTTCGGGCATGTAGTAGCGCTCTAAACCGTAGGTTACCTGTTGATAGTACAACTGTCCGGTAATCACAACCTGGGTATCTGGTAGGTTGCGGGGTAGATCAGGAGCGATCGCCACCGGTTGCCAAGCTAAGGGAATCTCCGCTGTTGGATCAGCATCAGGCTGCTCCAGCACAACATACACCGGGATGCTAGCTTGAGTCTGATCCGTACTTTCACGGCTGCTGCGTTCTTCCACAGCCTCCCACCCTGGTAGATCATCCAGGGTATCAACCAGGGAAATATTGTAGTTCAGGGTTTGAGAATAGCCGCGCAGTAAGTCGTAGGGATCAACCGGAGCGGTTTGTAAAATCACGGTTGTGCCGGTCAGGTAAGTCAACATCGCTTGGGCGGGTAGTCCCAAGATCAAGGTCAGTTGGGCCAGCAGGGGCAGCCAAAATCGCCAGCGGGGCATGGGGGACGTAGGAGAGGAGGTCATAGGACTGTCAATCCATCAAAAGGGGTTACAACAATCAGGAGGATGGTGCGTAGCAGATGACGGGGGGACTCTTATGGTCTCTTCACACAAGTCCAATGTCGTCTTCATGTTCAGCACCAGCGGCTTAGGGGCGAGAGGAGGCCAGGGTACGAACGTAGCGCTCAAACCATAGTCCTGCCAGAATGACACCAATGCCGCAAAGCAGGAAAGCTAGGGATTTTGCCAGAAGACCCGTATCGTATTCCAACATGCGGGACATAATTTGCACCACAAGCACCAGCAGTCCCCACCAAAAACCTTGACGATCGCTGCTGCTGAGCGCTTCTTGAATACAGGCGATCGCTATTAGGGTGAGCAGAATGTTTAAGATCAGCGTTCCTGCCACCCATAGGGGGCCGAAAGTCCAGTGAGCCCAAATCAGTCCGGCAATGATCAGCAAGACGGCTGCAAAAGAGGTGTCGGATAGGGTAAGTCGCCACACTGAACCGCGTAGGGTACCCAAGCGCCACCACAAAGCAAGGGCGATAGCACTGAAAAGAACAACTAACACCAATCCATTGACCATTGCAGAGGTTGTCTCTGTTTCCGTTGCCAAGGATACTGGATTTCGCCACCAGTAGTTGAAGGAAAAGAGGAAGCTAAAGAAGCTGACATAAACAACGGCTAGCCTGGAACTTGATAGGGCAACATCGTCTTCTTCTGCGAAGATAGAACCTAGGGCACGAGAGCCCCACAGCAGAAACGGAATCAGGCAGCTCGCAGCGATCGCCCCTAGTAATGTCCAGCTATGATTGAAGTTATTTAATGTGTTGACGAATTGCAGCAATTTAAACTGCAGAGCGAACACCGTAAAGAGAACAACTAATCTCAAAAGCCACGCCGATCGACTCCATCGCGCTAGGGGAAAGAAGAGAGCGATCGCGATCAGTGGGAAATAGGCTAACAGACTTAACCATAGACCATGGACACCAGGGTCTGGATAGTACCAGAAATAGCCCATCGATACCAAGATGATGGATACAATACCCAGCATCGGCAGGCATAGGCTGTAGGCCATGACCAGCACAGCCAGTCCCCAAACTAAAAACAGGATTTGCACACTGCCCGTTTGGTGAAACATCTGGGAGAACAGGGCGAGGCTAGGGCCAATCAGTAATGCACCTAACAGCAATAGCGCCTGTCCTAAGCGAGCTTGCCAGCGCTGGCCGGCTCCGCGCCATAGATAAAAGCCGCCGCTGTTGATACCGATGAATAAACTCACGAGCAGCAGCACTTTCGCCAGACGCGACCATTCTTGCCAGTTGGCGGCAATAAAGGTGATCACGGCGAGGGCAATTAACACGCTGCCCAGCCCGAGCAAGATCATGACGAATTTGTTACGGGCCGTGCTGTCGATTTGATCAAACTGGTAGCGATCGCTGAGGTGATCATAGAGCGAAGGCTGAATCAAACCTTCCTCACGCCAAGCGATCGCTTCTTGACGTAACTGTTGACGAAACTTTTCTGGCATCATGGGGGTCAACCTTTGAAGAGATGCGAGTGTGATGGGTTCGACGTAACCTGCATCACGGCCCTAACATGCCGTTGGGGGCTGTTGTCAGGGATGATGCCATGGTGACCCTATTATTGATGGGTATGAAACGTATCCTATGACACTTTTCCAAGTGACATCCAAGTTTTAACATCAACTGATACAATTAACCGCCTAAATCCTGCCATTTCTGAAACTGGCATACTTGCCAGAGCCACCCTTTGAGATTGGGTGGGTAGTCGATGACGTGGAAGAGGGACAAGGAGCGATCGCCCCCCATGAAGATTCGTGAACTGTTTATCCAGTCTGACTAGATGCGCGCTACGCATTCAAGGCTGTGGCAGTACCTAGATGTCTGTGGACGTCTTGCTAGGGAGGCAGCGAAGCGGGGGATTGAAGGCATGTCCCAACCGTTTTTTCAAGACGCGGTCACAAACCCTCACCTGATGTCACTAATACTTTAGAGACCCTAATCACATGTGGAGGAGGTACCTCACCTAAACGATTTAACTCTACCAAGTATCAGTATTCTTGCGTCGCAACACATCAGTGGGAACTACCGATGACAGATCCAACTTGCCCTCGACCACCTAGCGACTGGTTAGACAACACAACTCTCGACAAGGCGCTTGATGAGATTTTAGGTAAGAATAACCCCTATGCTTACACTATGTTCTCATTTATCAAACGGGCGTTACGACAATATCAGCTTCATTGGCGGATGGAACCCCATGACGTACTCCATGAAGCCTATCAACGAGGCGTCGCTGCTCTTAAAGCAGGGAAAGCTATTACAAACCCCCATGCATGGCTTAAGAAAACCTCGTTCAACATTATCCGGGAATATAGTCGATCTAAAAAAGGTATACCAACGGATCCAGCTATTCTATCTGATGTTGTCAGTGACGACGATGATGAACCGATGGGACAACTCATCTGGCAAGAGGAATTGCAGGATCTACGGGAAACGATCGCTATCTTTGCCCGAGAAGAACCAGAAGCCTTTGAATTGCTTTGTTTGAGAACGTTGGATCGGTTATCGTGGCAGGATATCGCTGAACAATGGAGCGCCAAGTATCGTCAACCTATCAATGATGTTGCCTTACGCAAAAAGCTGTCGCGGGCCAAGAAAAAGTTTCGCCTGCTTTTTCATCGTCTTGAACAGTCTCAGGGATAACTGATTGCGAGAGTAATGTACGGTAGAACACCTACATTTACATTGCTATCCATAGACGTTCGTACTAGATTGGAGTGAATCACGAATAATGGGAACGCTTACAGACAACCAATTTCCGGATTCCTTAGAACGCTTCCGAGCAAAATCGTTAGATCTTCGTTCTAAAGTAATCGAATATTTCACTCTTTCATTGCTAGATGTTTTAACCGAACCCCAAGCAGAACGGCTTGAAGCAATTCTTGATGAGGCTACACAAGACACCCTGCTTAGCTTCTGGATTGATGAAGTTGATCATGTTGTTGCGCACAAACTGAATCTCATTGATAGTACTTTTATTGATCAGCAGCAAACTGCCTTGCTTAGAAAGATGAGGAATTTTTCTGATATGGAAAACTTAGTGAAGGGATTGAAGGACTCCGTTGACCAGATGCGCTGCTCTATTCAGCAAGTTCTGTCCTATGTAAAACAGGAAAATTGTACCCAGGAGTCTGTGCAAACGCTCCAGTCTTATCTAAAACACCAAGGTATCTATGCTGGAGAGGTAGACGGGCAATTTGGCTCTCAAACCGAGAAAGCGCTAGAACAGCTCGATCAGTTGTTAAGCGATGACCCTAGCATATTTCCTGATCATTGCTATACCCGCTATGATCCGATGTAAAGCGTAAAGGTCGCTAGTTATCCTGCCCATAGAACTCGGATTCTGCTGCGGTAGATCAAACCATTGATCCATTGATCAACGATCAACAGATTGAGAGCCTGTAGGGTTGTGCTATACACGACCCTACAGGTCATTCTAAGTCATGATGACGACAGGACGCCTTGACTCACAATCGCGTCACGGTCTCGAAGCCTAGCTTACTGGGCACTACCGCTAACCTACTCCGGACAGCAGTGATGCTTGGGGGCAGACGGCGGCACGTCCATGGCAGGGCTTGCATCAAAGAATCCTTGAGGCTTAAGCATAAATCCTGCATAGGATACCGGCATGACTGGCCAGTCTTCTGGACGGGGAATATGATGTTGACCAAATGTATACCACACCACAACATCTGTATCTTCAATGGAGCGATTTGCCTCTGTCCACTTCGGCAACCCTTCTCCCCCAGGATGTTGGTTAGGATACATACCTGCGGAATAGCGCTCTGACGGATCGTAGGGCGTCACCCATAGGGTTTTGGCCATGAATCCGGCCCGCTGCATGACGCTCGATTCTGGCTGAGCAAAGGGCAATACCGTATCTCCAGGCATCAGCTTGTAGGCGACTGGTTTACCTACCCAATTACTAACGTGGGGGTTTTCAATCTTCCAGTAGCGTGCTTTAAAGGGATCGATGGTGCGCTGGGCCTCTTGTTCTGTCTTCAGTACCGTTGCTGTCACCTGGCAAGCATTGCCATAGGGATTGTCTGGGCCCAAGGGTAGTGCTTCGGTATTCACCTCTCGCACTGTATTCGATAGACCATCTACCATCATATCTAAGCGCAGGCTAAAGAAATGTTGATGAACATGGCCAACTAACTGGGGTGCAAGCAACGCGCCGTAGGCTGGCTCTTCTCCCGGTGCAATAGCAGAGGTGTTGAGAATGCCAGTCAGCTTGACTTCATACTCGATATTGCCATCCTGGTAGAAATACCAGAAAAATCCATACTCATAGTTGCCGACCGTCGCGATAAAGGACACTACCAACCGACGCGATCGCCTTACCTCAGCTTGATTGGTGCGCCAATCCGTATGCTTCCAGAGAATGCCAAAATCTTCCTCATGCATACAGACGGCGTTTTCAATGATCGAGACATCACCGGAGCTATTGGTCAGATAAGCATCAAAATAGCGGATCACTCCCAAACAGTCGCAGCCCAAGGTCAGGGAGTTAGCCAACATCCCCACGCCATATTCACCGACGTCAAAGGCATTCTTGCGATAGTGATTGGATGCGGGGGTACTGGGGTCATTGTAGGGCACCACCATTTCCGCCAAGGACGCGCGGTAGAGAATCGATCGCTGCCGTCCTTGGTCAGCATAGCTAACATTGTAGAGAACTAATCCTTCCCGAGGCGTGAAGCCGATGCGAAACTGCCACTTTTGCCAAGAGACCTGGTAGCCATCCACGGTAAAACTTGGCCCTTCCGGTTGCACAATGTCCAAAGGCTTCAAGTCATCCCGAAAGTTAGGGATATACTCCCGCGCATAGTTACCTGGATGGGGCGGCAGCGGCACCACACCATAGTCTTCTACCCGGATCACCTCCATTTTGTTGAGGTCTACCATGGGCACAACCCCCTCAATGGGGCGCGCATAGCCGTTATCGTTCGCCTCCGATCGCACCCAGCAGAAGGCACGGGAAAGCCGTAGACCTTGTTCCTCTTCAATGCCATAGTTCCCCGCCGACCAAGGATCGACCATCACCAAATCCATATCCTCAATGCCGCGCTTTTTCAGCGCCGCGCGGAAGTCTGGGGATGCTTTGACCGCATTCTCGCAGGCCAAAAATTCATCCAGCATGATGCAGGGCTGTACATCGGGGATATGCGTCCAAGACAGCACCTCATCCTGGGTGATCGATACAACGGCTTCGTAGGTATAGCCGGTAGCATTATCTAAGATTATGGCAAAGGCCTGGCGGTCGATCGCTTGCCCTGGGGTAAAGGCCAACACCTCTAGCTTAGGCGGTTCCTGAAGCGCCACGCTGACAAAACGATAGGTGCTGCCTAAGGGCGATTGGTGACGCAGGATAGCGATCGCTGCCTGCAGTTCTGCGGGCGAGAGGGGATCTAGGGGATGGGTGGCTGTGGCAATGGAACGAGTGGGACGAGGAGTCGTGGTCATAGTGGGATCGCTAAGTGTAGATACGGAAAAGCGATCGCAGCCTGCCTGGAACTATCAAGCAGCGATCGCCTTCTGCACTGTAAGCTACCCTCTGGTATAACTCTGTGTGAAAGACTACAGAGCTTTTCAGGCCTAGCGTTCACCCTCTAGATTTCTCCTAGAGAGAACCTGAAAGCATCAACAGGATAGAGCCGCACCCACATCACAACTGATCAGCACTTGGTTGACGGACAAAACCCGAAGACCCTCACCCCAAACCCTTCTCCTGGAGGGAGAAGGGCTAAGATTAGCTGATCATCCAAGGTTGGAAGAGGGCTAGCGTGAGGAGCCGATCCTATAGCTCTCTAAGCAGGTGTGATCTAACGAGAGAAAGAGTCTCAACGGGTTGTTTGCAGGGCCCGAGGCTCAATGTTGATGAACGGGATGGCACCATCGCCACCCAGGACTTGAGGAAACTTACCATCCCATTTTTCAATGGCCTGCTTCTGCAATAGCTCTGCAGTGAGGGTTTCTCGCAGCAGTCGCTGAGCTTCCGCCTGTCCTTTAGCGCGGTTAATGGTGGCTTCTGCTTCCTGCTCTGCCTCCCGAGCAATGTAGACAGCTCGCTGGGCACGCTGTTCAGCTATTTGCTTTTCCTCAACCGCCTTGGAAAATTCCGTTGAGAAATTAAGATCCACGACACTGGTGTCTAACACAATAATGCCGTACTTGACCAAACGCTGACCCAGCGCTTCATCGAAGTCTTTCTTAAGTTCATCCCGCTTCGTAATAGCTTCTTCCACCGTCCGTCGAGCCGCTGCCACCTTGAAAGATTCTTGAGTTTGCGGTGCAATAATCTTAGCCACAATATTTTGCAGCGTCCCTTGGGTACGACGGATATTTACCACCTCAATTGGATCAAGGCGGAAGTTGATCGCAAAACTTGCCGATAGTTGCTGCAAGTCTTTGGTCGAACTTTGGGCCGGCACTTCAAATTTTTGCACCGTGACATCATACACATCCACACGGGCGATGATGGGTGGCTTGAAGTGGAATCCTTCTAGCAACACGCCGTCCCGCGCTTTTCCTAAAATGCTCAACACCCCTGCCTCACCGGGATTGATGATGAAAAAGGAGTTAAGGCTGAAAATGGCCAACAGTCCTACCAATCCAATGGCAATCAGAGACTGTACACTTGGCTGTTCTTTCATAGAGTTATCCTACGCTCGTCGCTTCTTGACTGTAGCGCAAGGTGTCACCCGTGTCGCCGTCTGATCATGGGTCTAGTCAGTCCACATAGCGAAATGATTCTAAAATTTGCCGGGCGGTCTCGGGGCGCAGAAGATTGCAATAGCGTCGCATGGTCATACGGCTAGAAAGACGGTAGAATGCGCCGTCGCCCTCAATCCAGTCAGAAAACAAGATGGGTTCGGGAAAGGGGCCGTCTGGATCGCCGGTTTCAGTCCAAAAGATTTGGTAGCTGGGAGGGCTTGCATCTTGGACAAAGGTGGGTGGGTTAATAGCTTGCGATCGCTCCGGAACCGGCCCGCCAAATCCCCCAGTGCTGGCCTCTATTTCAAAACAAGCCGCTTCGGTACCGCTCAGTTGAGGTTGACGATAGGTAATTAGATAACCATGACCATCACCGGGGCCGCTAGGATTGGGGGCAAAGGCTTCTACATAGTCTACCTGAAAGCCCTCAGGAATGTAGGTGGGCAAGGCGATGGGAATTTCAGCCTGCCGCAAAATGTTCATGTCGTTTACCGTCAGCATGGCTTGGTTCAGAGCCGCTACTGGCTGACCTAGCTGAGCCTCGGGAGCAGCGATCGCCCCTAGATCCGACAGAGAAGAGAGACCTAGGGCCAACACTGCGAGCATCGTCAGCCGTCCCCACGTTGGCAGTGTCGATTGGATCATAGACTTCACTCCTGTCATGACATCAAACAAGTTGCCTAGTCAACAACAGAAAACTTGGTTGTCATTCCAGAAAAATGGACTGAATTACACGTGAAATTCTCGCCTACAATTCCGTGAATCTGTGAATATGAAGGAGTTGCTGCCATGAGTTTTACTGCATCAGGGAATGATATCAAGTTTAGTTAAAAAGCCATAGAATCTATCTCTTATCTCAATCCCCTTTCAGATCTGGGAGAGACAACTACGCGTTCCGTGAGAGGTTTGGGGCTGCGGCGTGAGTTCAGCCGAACGGGTAGATCTATGAGGTGACCACTGAACTTCGGACTTGATATTACATGAACCTTATATCCTGATCCAGATTGCCATCTATGCTTCCTAGGGCAGGAACTTGTATAATCTCGCCGTCGTCATTTGACCCCATTGGTGTGTATCAGCCATACCTGGGCATGGCAACATTCTCCGAAATTCTACTGGATTTTAATGATCTCCATGACCATGAGAAAACCTCTTCATTCACATATCCTGTGGCAACACCTACCCATTGCCTTAATAGCTACAACTGTCCTTGGCTCAATTTATACCCTCACCCCTGAAGCGATCGCTGCTCCGTACCAGATCAGTCAGCAATCCCAAGACTGGCAGACGGCTTTAGACGTAGTACGACTGGTCAATGCTAGTCAAGAGGTAACGGATTTAGTCGTGCAGCTTAATGTCTTAAACAAACCTGATACATCTTATGCCAATACGGTGTATGAAGTTTTTGCACTGATCGATGGTCAATGGCAAGGAATTTATACCAACACAGGCGCTCGGTTGATCACCTCCCAAGCAGGATCTGTGACCTTAGAGCCAGAAGTCATTCCCATTACTGCGTTACAAGAGCGCCTAGATCAAGAGGGTCTAAACCTATCAGAGGTCGATCTACGTGTTGTTGCCCAAGTGCGGTATGATGTGCGCGGCGGTAGACGGGATCAAGTAGTAGAGACAGTCCAAACTCAGTCCTATAGCTTGATCGCTCAAACAACCACGATTGATGGCATTGTGGGGATCGTAGAACAGACTGAGACGTCAAGGGAGAGCGGTATCTTCAACCGCCCGGGAGGACGAATTGGTCTACCTGAGATTCAGGAAGGTGGAGTGTCTAATCGACCTAGTGCGATCACGGGGCTTCCTGAACTTCCTAGCCCTGACTCGACAACAGGTTCCGTGGCTGGCGACGATGTGGTAACGCTTTCCAATGGATATCGCGTGACATTTTTGGGTGTGTCTTACACAGGACAAAGCTCAACGTGGCGATACTACGTCGAAGAGTTGCCTGTTGCCCAGGATTTAAGTAACTGGGTGCTAGAACTGCCAAGCTGTGCGCGGATTGTAGATGCATCACCCCGAGGAGAATTAGTGAATCCGGATCCCAATGCTCGCCTGAGTGGTATTAAGTGGCAGCCGGGTGGTGGATTTGTAGAAGGTGAGTTTTCGGTAACCCTATCTGGATCGTTAACAGTGGGTCGTACAACAGTAGCTGTCAAGGGGCCAGATGTGGCTTTTGGCGACTTGGCTGGCCCTGCCTGCGGTATATAGAGGGGCTCCCTTGCCATTAACTCTCTGGTGTTGCTGAACTAAAAGATTAACCGCTAGCTATAAAACCTGAAACTCCATGCAAAAGGTTGCGGAATCATCTCACTATTCAGCAATGCCACCCCTCTTTCGTCATGGTGAGACATGCTAGTGACAGACGAATTTCTGTTATGGCAGCTACCACTATCTGACAAGAAAATCTGGGCTTGCTCTCTTGCTTTGCAACGGTAACGAAAAAGGGGTTCCTCTCTCTAAAGCCAGTTGCCAACAAGGATAAAAGGAGCCCAGTAGTAGGGAGCTTGATAGGCTTCACTATCTAGTAGGGCAAGTTGGGCTTGGCGAAGGGCAGCCGCCTTGGATAAATTATCTTGGGTCAAGGCTTGGTAAAACTGCTGCATGAAGACAGATGTGGAAGCATCATCCACTTTCCAAAGACTGCCGATGGTGCTGCGGGCTCCAGCCTGCACTGCAACGCCAGCCAAGCCAAGGGCAGCGCGATCATCACCTTGGGCTGTGTCACAGGCGCTAAAGACCAGAAGTTCAATGGGTACCCGGCGGCGCACATCGGTGACTTCTAGGAGATCCCGTAGCTGTAGTACGTTAATGGTATTGTCCCAAGCTAAGACATAGGTATTATCTAGATCGGAGCTAAACTGACCGTGGGTTGCCAAGTGAACAATTGGTGTAGAAGCAACATTCACAGTAGTTTGTAGACTACGAGTCGTAAATGCCTCGTTCAGCAATACTTGTCCGGAAATCTGGGAGCGGATAGCGTTGAGCTCTTCTTCAACGTTAGGTAAGTTGTTCAAGAGTCCAAAGAAGGGAGAGTCTTCAGGCACTTCGCTGACGCCCGCTAGGAGGATGCTATAGTCAGGCGATCGCTCGGGTGCAGGATCAACTAACTGTAAGCCAGGAGCTAGGGCAATGTTATAGTCTTGAATAAGATAGTCCGTACCATCAAATAATACTGCCATGGGAATATTACGCAGAGAGCCATCCAGAACAAAGACTAGGGTATCTAAGTCGCTGGTGGCAAGATCAGCCGCTAAGGGACGAATCAGCCAGTCATAGAGTTGTGCTGTCAGAGGACGCAAGCGGATGCCTATGCCTGATAGATCCCGAAACAGCAGGGGACGAAGCTCGCGGGCGGTGGCGGCAACAGTTTCGGCAGGGACGGGAACGCTATGGCGGATCGGGGGCTGATCGGGTAGGTTAAGGATCAGCTCCAAGCGATCGCTGAGGAGAATAGGATAGATGACTGCAGCCCGAGGATCGATGGTTTCGATATTAACGGCATCGGCATCTAGACAGGCTGCCTTGAAGAAGTTATCCAACTCCGCAAGCTGAAGCGCTTCGACCGTTTCTCGGGCCCGGTCAAGCTCTGCGGAACTGGGGGTGCGATCGGGGGCTAGCAGCAGGTCTACGAATTCCCGGTGGACAGGTTCGATGGTGTCGCGAAAGGAGAGCCAGGCTTCGGGATTATTAATGGAAACGACATCCGACCGCAGGGTTTTCAGGGTGGCGATCGCTTGATCATAGGCGGCGATCGCTCCCTCACGATCCTGTTGCTGCTTCAACAGCCTTCCCAGTTGCCACTGCCAGCGATAGGACACCTCCGGAGCCTCTAGGCGACGGGAAAGGGCTAGGGCATCTTGGGTCAAGGTTTGGGCATCCCGCCACTGCTGGTTTTGCTCATAAAGTTCCCCAAGGGTGCCTAGGGCATAGGATTGGGAGCGCTGGTCGCCAATCTGCTGGGCCTGTTGATGGGCTTGGGTCAGCAGATTGGCAATCTCTAATACCGTCGGGCTGCTGGATGGATCCTGTCCCTGACGCAGACGGATCAAGGTTTTAGCCACCTCCACCTGCTGATCCAGGCTGGCGCGGGTGGGGGGCAGTTGGGCAAGGTCAGGCTGAAGCTGGAGCCAAAGGGTTTGGGCGGCCAACCAGTTCTGTTGATCCACCAATAGACTGAGCTGACTGCTACGAATTTGGATTTGGTGTGGGAACGAGGGATCAGCGGCGATCGCTGCGGTGTAGGCGCGTTGGGCTTGCATGAGGGTATCGGTGGCATTACCGGCTCCCGGCGTACCGGCTTCTTGGAGCTGGCGTTGGCGGGCGGCTTGGGCGCGCAGGGTATGGCCCAGACTCAGGTTTGCAGCGGCGATCGCATCGGGATCGCCAATCTGGGTAGCGATGGCGAGACTAGCCTCCAGGGTCTGAATAGCTGGCGCAAACTGTCCTAAAAGCTGGAGAGTTTCCCCCAAGCTACGCAAGGCGATCGCCGTGGTCAAGCTAGCCGGTTGGGCGTTGAGGGCATCAACCTGATCCTGGAGCAGGTCAACGGCCCGCCGATAAAAGCCTAGGTCTTTTAGGGCCTGGGCTTGGTTGATGCGGCTTTGGGTCACCCCTGCCGGATCCTCTAAGGTTCCATAGAGATCGGCAGCTTGTCCCCAACTATCGTAGGCCTCGTTCAGCAGCCCCTGAGCTAGCTGAATACGACCGTAGATCGATAGGGCTTGGGCATAGGAACGGGATGGATTTGCGCCGTCAGCCGCACGCAGCAGGGATAAACTGGTGTCGATGGCACGGGTCGCAGCCTCTAAGTTTCCTAGATGCTGCCAGGTGAGGGCCAGGTTACTGAGGGCGATCGCCTGCTGTCGTTCGGCTCCCTGCTGAGCATAGACTTGGGCCGCCTGCTGCAAGCGGTCAGCCGCATCTTGATAGCGGCCAGCATCATAGAACTGCTGACCTTGCTGGACGAGATCATCAGCACTCACGCCTTGACTGATCGATGGGGGACTGGCCATGCCCCGCTCTATCTGAGTTGGCAGGATAATGCTCAACGCTACTAGGCAACCGAGGGCGATCGCCAGACTAGACCGCAGCCGTAGCGATCGCCGGCCCTGCCGCTTGCCTAGCGCAGACTGACGTTGATGGAAAAATACAGCCCATGTTCTTGCCATGTGTTGCGATCCGCCTCTATTGATACAAATGGAATACCCCAGTCCAAGCGAGCGTTGAGATGGTTTTGCTGCCAAAGTAGACCGATGCCGCCGCCCACAAGGGTGCGTGGATCGGGGTCGGGGTCATTGACATTCCAGCCCATACCCATATCCAAAAAGGGCGCGACTTGGAGCAAGCCGTTGACCCTTGGCTGCCGCCACACCGGTAGCCGCACTTCTGCCGACAGCAAGGCACCATTATCCGTGAGCAACAGATCCCGGCGATAACCGCGCACCGTATCCTGACCACCGATGCCAAACTGCTCTAGGGACAGCAGCGAGTCGGTGGAAAGCTGGACATCACTACGCACCAGCAGCAAGGCATCGTCAGCAAATAAATGCAGCCACTGACCCTGACCACGCCAGGCCAAAAAGCGGCTGTCGGGGCGATCTTGGTTCACCGTAGCGTCTAAGGCGTCTAGACCTAGGCTAAATTGCGATCGCACCGCAAACACATCCTGGGAACTGCGCTGCAGCCATTCCTGAAACAAGCGCAGCGCCACCACGCGGGTGTAGCCATTTTCATCGGCACCCCCCACCGTCAGCGGAAACGGCCCACCGAGGTCTGCCGGTAGATCCAGAATGCTGCGGGTTTGTTGGCGGCTGGCGGTGATGCCCACGGCCAGCTCTTCATTCAGGGTTTGAAACAGCGGCTGGCGATAGGTCAGGTCTACGAAATTCGACTCGGACTCCACCTGAAGCTGGTTAAACGGCCGCTCAATCACCTCCGCCATACCCACCCCCGTGCTGAATTCTAAGGTGCCACCCTGGGGATTCAGAAACACACGAAACCGCCCTTCCAGAGCATCACTGCCCGAGGTGCGAGCGTAGCTAAGGTTAAGGGTTTCACCTGCCCCGCTCACATTGAGTTCGCTGATCTCCAGCCGCTGCCGAAATTCACCCACGCTGGGCGATCGCCGATTATCTAAGGTGCCGATTATATTAAACGTATCGGCTTCCAGCACATCAAGGATCAATAAACTCGTACCCAACTCCGGGCCAGCCGATAGCTCGGCGGTGAGCGTCTGAATACGCGGATCAAGCTGTAACAGTTGCAGCCGCTCTAACAAATCATTCACATTCAAGGGGATATCAGCCCCTAGGGCAATACGACGGCTAAAGTAGCGATCGCTCAAGCGTTGGTTATTGCGTACTTCAATGCCCTCTAGCCGTCCTTCCACCAGTTCCATTTGCACCACCCCGGCTTGGATCGGTTGGGGAGGAATGAAGGCCCCGGATGTTACGTAGCCCGCATCCAGGTAAAGCTGAGTCACCGCCGATCGCGCTTCGTACAGTTCATCGAGGGTAATCGGTCGGTTGGTATAGGGTTGAGTAACCTCCTCTAGCTCAGCGTCACTAAAGGCCGTATTGCCCACAAACTCAAATCGCTCTACCACAATGCGATCCAAGCTATCTAAACCAGGATCCTCAATGGCGTCTGGTTCAACGGGACGCAGCAACTCGTCCGGCGGCGGCAGGGGCGGCGGTACGTCATCATCAAACAGCGGGTCATCAAACAGCGGATCATTAAACAGCGGTGCTGGCAGCACTTGGCTCACTGGGGCGTCTAGGAAAACAGAACCACGTGCCTCTGGACGATCTGGAGTATGTAGATCTAAGGGGATAGTCTGGGGCGATGTATCGGGAGCATTCCTCTGAACCACCGGATCGTCCTGATCCTTAGACTCACGGACGGGGGCGCGATCGCTAGCAGAGTCTGGAACAAGCTCAATGGGAACTAGGATAGCCGGGTCAGGAACGACGAGCAGCGACGGCTCAGTGGGACGCTGGCGGGAGAAGGGCTCAAGCAACTGGGGTGCATCGATTCCATCTAAGTTCCCTAGATTGAGTCTATCCACAGTAGGTTCAACGTTCGCTTGGGCGATCGCTCCCCTATCATACCGCGGTTCCTCAACAGCGCGGAAATCCTCAAGGGCAATAGCTACCCGACTGGAACAACAGAATATTCCAGGTATTAAAATAAAATAAAAATAATGAAATGATCGGTGATGCATACCGTGGTAGTCCGTGACGTTAAGAGGGCGATCGCGTGCGAGGTAAGTAAGCCTAGGGTGATGGACAGACTGAAGCTGGCGTGGCTGGCTGGGATGCTCCCTCCGCTACTAGCCAAACCTGACCCGTTTCATCCCGCTGCCATCCTTGAAACTCCCTGGGGGGTATTTGAGATGGCTCATGGGGGATCATGGAGGAGCGATCGCCCTGGGATGGATCGTTAACCTCGGGAGAGCGATCGTCCTCTGCCCAATCGACGATCACCGCTGCCTGCCCTCGATAGGTATCCGGTGTAGTGGGAATGCCGCCACGCCCAGTGACGTAGAACGCCCCGACCTGCCCCGACTGCCCCGACCCTAACCCTGGGCATTCTTGGGTGACCAAATCTTCCGCATTTACCAACGCGGTCGGCAATTCATTTAAGCCGCGAATCGGATCCACATCTAGTTCATTAACATTTACAATGCCATCCACGCCAAATTCTGAGCTAGCCGTGATGTCATTGGTTGTCAGCACATCCGGTCGTTCAGCAATATCCTGAAGATTAATCGGCCGCACGATTCGAATATTGCCACCATCCCCGTCAAAGGCCTCGGCACGGATGTTGTTGTCATTAAAGGGAATGGCAAAGATCGCCCGTTGAATATCCAGCTCAATATTGCCGCCGTCTCCACCTCCCTGGATCTGCCCAGCACTGGTGGAGATATTGCTGGCGTTGGCCAAAATCAGAAAGTCTGTTCCCGTCAAGAACAAATTGCCGCCGTCCCCGGAGCCGGTTGCTGCATTAATAAAGGAGCGATCGGTGACGATGAACAAGTTGTTGACCGCCAAAAACAGGTCGCCGGCTGCCGCATCTGGTTCAACCGCTAAGGTGGTAATACCCGACCCACTATTAGCTATGAAGGAACCCCCTGCCCCAATGCCAATTTCGCCGCCATTCCCTTGGGCTCCTACGTTCGCCAAACTAAGAATAAAGCTACCATTTTCCAGAATCAAATCGCTGGCGGTTGCCACAACAATATCGCCAGCCTGACCGACCCCATTGGTACTGGTGTTAATCACAGCACCGTTAGACAAAATCAGCGTATCTTGCCCTAGGATACGAATCTGGCCGCCTTGACCCACGGCATTTTCCCCAACGGCGCTATCAATGCGAGCGTTATCGATGACGATCGCCCCATTGGAGACCACCACGATCGCCCCTGCCGGCCCTCGGGAAAACGTACTGCTGTTCAACGATCCACCATCGGTCATCACTAAACCATTGGTTTCAATGGCAATACCGCCAGCCCGCCCCACACCATTTTGGAAGACTGCGCTGGAGAGGCGTGCCCCGTTACTCACCTCAACCGTCCCCGATTGAATCAGCACCCGACCGGCTGGCCCCCGACCATCCGTGCCGCTTTCCACCGATGATCCTCCGGTAACCTGCAGGGCGGAACTGCCAATGAACACGCCGCCGGCCTGGCCCCTGCCATTGCTCAATACATTGCTATCCAAAACGCCGCTACTTTCCACCGTCACATTGGGCGAGAGAACATACAGCAAGCCGCCATTGCCCTGACCATTGGTGCTGGTGCTGACTTGGGCACCCTCGGAAACCGTGACGGCATCCCCAGAAATCAGCAAAACTGAGCCGAAGAGAATATCAATCGGGTCGTCGGCATTGGTGTCGTCCAGACGAGCGATCGCCTCAAAAATGTCTTCCGTGTTGCCGGTTGCTCCAGGATTGAGCCGATTACGCACCCCCGTATTGGCTCCGCTAATCGTCATCCTGTCTGTGCTCACCAACACCACATTGCCCGCCCGGCTGCGGGACGTTCCCACAGCTTGTTGATCTTCGTCTCGACCGCAAAAGGACGATGCCCCCAATCCACCGCAAATATTGCTGCCGCTGAGGATGCTCAACGTACCAGCCGTCATCGATAGATCGCCCCGCCCCGCTCCGGTCACGTCAATGATGGCACCATCCGTCAGCGTCACATCACCGAGAGCGGCAGCATCAGGGTAGGTGAGCCGCAGGCGACGCCCATCTTGGCTGCTCCGTATGGTCACGGTGCCAGGTTCTACCAATCCACCCAGTTCCACCCGTCCCCCCGATGCCCGCAGGTAGCCACCCTCCAGGATCACATCCCCTCCCAGCAAAATGAGGCTGCGCCCGTCAGGTACGCTAAGACCGTTGGCTACAGGTCTGAGATCGTTAGGATCAGGGGCGATCGCTTGATGAACAATTTCACCCCGAGGTCGATTCAGTTGATTGAACACAAAAGCTGAGGGATCAACCCGCAGGGTCTGGGCAGGCACCTGCGGGCTACGAGCGCTAAACTCACCGTTGCCGAGCTGGATAGCATCCGCCGTTGTAGCCACAAACGAGCCAGATACATCCAAGCGGGCATTGGGGCCAAAAAATACCCCATTGGGGTTCATCAAGAACAGATCTGCTGTTCCATCCACCCCCAGGGTACCCAACAGATCCGAGCGGCTGGTGCCAGTCACCCGAGTGAGGATGGTGTCTACGCCAGCGGGACTGGTGAAATACACCCGCTGTCCATCCCCCACATTAAACTCCCGAAAGCTATGGAACAAATTGCCGCCCCGTTGGGCTCCACCCTCAATGCGATCGCCCTGCGCGCCACGAATCTGCACATCCCGCACTACCCGCGACGGTTCTGCCCCTAGGGACGCATCCCGAATAATTTGCCCGTGAACCGGCATCCCCACCCCAGCTAAAACACTGAGTATCAGGGTTACCCCCAAACCTACCCTAGCCGGCTGGTTCATCGCTACTCTCCTCGGTCACCCTGAACAGTAGATAAAAGATGACGTGCTTTCAGTAGAATCACAGGGGTAACCCCGTCCCTATAGCCTGAGACTCACGCCCCTACTTCAACTTGTTGGACAGCGTAACAACAGCAAGACTGGAATTCTACGGACGTAAATTTACGGGCACGCCATGGTACGGACTGATAATAGCCTGCCTCCTCCCATGGGCGCAAGCGATGCTAATGGGTTCTTATTCTAGCTAGGATCGACCCGCAAACCAGAGCTTCCTTGATGAACCATGTCTAGACCATAGAAAATTATTGATGCCAGCACCTCCTAGAGGTGTAGCAATTTTCTCAGCTTGGTTTCTAGTTCGGGAGTAATGAAGCGATCGCCCCGTTCTAGCTTACCGATATAGTCGGCACTCACCCCCAAAAAGCCACCGATTTCCTTACGGCTCCAGCCTTGATTTTGCCGTGCAGATTTCATGATGTCGCCGGTGAGGGATTCCACAATCGCAGCCGGCGTAATGGCTTTCGGGCGCTTGGGATCCTTAATTTTGTCTAGTAAATCGGGAATGGGGTGAGGCGGTTTGATCGTCAGCTTGGCCTG
Source organism: Leptolyngbya sp. CCY15150 (assembly GCF_016888135.1). Taxonomy (NCBI): domain Bacteria; kingdom Bacillati; phylum Cyanobacteriota; class Cyanophyceae; order Leptolyngbyales; family Leptolyngbyaceae; genus Leptolyngbya; species Leptolyngbya sp. CCY15150. The sequence continues at coordinate 6,177 of NZ_JACSWB010000243.1, read as the reverse complement.
CAGCAAGCGCTCAATCACCTTAATCTTGCGCCAGTCTTGAGGTTTCGCATCTTTACTGCCAGGCTGCAGCCAGTCGGGATAGGTTTCTGGATCAAACTCAATCCGCCAGCCTAGGCTCATCAAAAGGTTGAGCGCCTTATTCCAGCGTTTCTTCAGGTCACGAGCTTTATACTTGTTGTTCAAGGCTCGATCCAGCTCTAGCTTAGGCAACACCTCTTCTAGCAGGCTAATCACGCGGTAATCGTAGGGATTTTGGTTGCGGGCGCGAATTCGAGCATCGAGGGTAAGCTGAATGGCCAGCCGTAGCGCCATTTCATTATGGTAGGGGTCAATTTTTAGGATATCTTTGGCAAGATAGCCAAACTGGTGTAGCGCTTCCTTGGCTTTGCTGCCCGCCCGGTTGAGGAAATGCTTCGTCCATAGACCTGGACTGATGGTGATATAAACTTCCTCAGGCTTCTCAATTTTGCCCGTCACCCAGTCAATTTGCCCGTGGGGGTCAATCAACACGTCCCACATGCGCCCAATGGGAGTGCTGGCATCAATCTGGCGGCGACCCCGCCCCTCCACCCACACCGATCGCACTAGTAGGCAGGATAGAGCGTAGGCGGTACTCGCCACCGCATTGCGCTTCTCGGGCATATTGGTGTTGTGGTTCTTGTCCCAGCCGAGAAGCTGAATAATGTCGCTGGCCCGCAGGGTAAACGTACTTTTCCACGGCTCTCCTTGATCCATCGTCTGAGCCGCGAAAATAAGCTGGAGCTTGACGGTATCAAACCCAAATTTGTTGATAATTTGCTCGGCGGCTTCCCAGGGCAGCATGGCAATATCCCCAGGGTTGGTGATGTAATGCTCAATATAATTAGCCGGATTCACCCGACTGCGGTAGTGGAAAACAGCCAGTTCATCATCACTCCGCTGCCATAAATCAGGACGAAGCTGGGCCCGAATGCTGCTGGCAATGGGAATGCAGGTGGGAACCACTGCAATTGGGTCTAGGGTGAGGTTGGTTTCTGTCTCTGCTGGTGGCCGCTGCTTGAGACCCAGGATTTTCTCAATATCTTGTAATGTACAGTTGGGCAGATTGAAGCCATCGATAATTTTTTGAGTAATATCCTGGCAATAAATTTGACCAAAAAAGCTGATTTTTTCTTGCAGGACGGGTGAGCTAGGATCTAGCAAATAGGCGCTACAGCGTTCTTTCAGCGAGGATAAGGAGATTTGCTGCAGGGTATCAGGACTGATGCTAGCTTCAATATCCTCTAGGGCCCAGATGACCAGATTGGCCCCAATGGCTCTGGCAAACTCTTCTTTGAAGCCAGCATGATTGAAAAATTCTGCCAGGGAATTTTTGAGGTAGGCCTTCGTCTTGTCTTCATCGAGTACCAGCTCCAATCGCTGGGGCCCCTTGCGGCGTCCTGTAGCCAATTTCAGATGAGGCAGGCTCGTATCGATCGCGTCGATACCGTAGGTTTCAATATCTTGGGCAAGGCGATGTTGATAGACACTCACCAAATACTGAAACAGTTGCAGGGTGACGGTATCCGGCAACGATGAATAGTCCCGTAAGGTGCCTGTTAGGGTTTCAAGATAGTCTGGCGTGAGCAGGTCGGAGACTAGCTTAGCCCAGCGATATCCTTTGTCGCCGACGGGAGAGCCTGTAGAACCAGTTGAGGCATGAATCGTGGTTGGTACAACCACCTCCACATCTGTTCTAGAACCTACGTCTAGGGAGCGATCGCCTTCTGAGGCATCCCTAGGAGAGGCCTGAACAGTTGTAGAAGATGCATGGGATTCTGCGGTCATAGGAGCGATCGCCTAACGGGCAATATTAAACTCTTACTATAGCTGAGTCTTAACGTGTACGCGACCTAGGTCACACTAACCATAACTCTCCAGGAGGATTCCGATCAACCGTGATCCCGATCAACCGTGATCAATAGACCGTTATCAATAGTATGTAATCCTTCGTCTTCATCTATCCGAATCAACCATCTAGTTAGATCAACCACCTATCTGGGTCAACCACCCATCACCTATCTAGGGCAACTATAGAGAGATGCAGGAAATCCAGTATGCTAAGTCTATTCTTTGTAAAATCTTTGTAAAAAGCGCATCTCCATGCCCCCTCAGCCTATCTCGCCTCGTCCAGTTATTTTAGATACAGACCCCGGAGGCGATGATGTCGTGGCGCTATTTTGGCTAGCGGCCCTCCAAGCCTCCAAGCTTATAGAGCTTGTGGCTGTGACGACGGTAGATGGCAATGTATCTGCAGCCCAAACCTTCCGCAATGCCAGTCAAGTGCTAGCACGCTTACAGCAAGCAACGGTTATCTTGGGGCAAGGACAGCAGGGCAGTGGGCAGACAGACGATGCATCTCATATCCACGGGGCAGATGGACTAGGCGGTCTATCTCAGGTTCTAGAGCCACCTGGTCATGATCGAGAAACTGCTCCATGGTCTGAAGATGTGATCATTCAGCAGCTCGAAACCCGTCCTCATGAAGTCACCGTTGTGGCAATTGGGCCTCTCACCAATCTAGCGGCAGCAGAACGAACCCGTCCGGGCATCTTGCAACTGGCTAAAGAAATTGTCCTGATGGGGGGTGCCTTTACCTGCCCTGGGAACATTACAGCTCAGGCAGAGTTCAATATCCACTTCAACCCCGATGCAGCCCAAACGGTGTTAGCCAGCCGCCAAGATGTGGTTATCCTTCCCCTGGATGTCACCCGTACCCTCCTGTTCACCCGTGAGCAGGTGCGATCGCTAGGGCAGACGTTCCACCACCATCCAGCAGCAGGCCTGTTGGTGGAACTCTGTGAATGTCTGATCACAACCGCCATGGCCTATCGAGAAACCTCTGGGCAACCAGGTTTTCTGGTGCATGACGCGGCAGCGATCGCCTATCTCTGCTACCCCCACCTGTTTACCTTTCAACGATCCCAGGTGCAGGTTGAAACCCTTGGGCAATGGACGCTTGGGCAAACCGTCAGCGATCGCCGCCTTCTACCCCAGTTTGCTAATAGTTGGGTTGCGCAAACGGTAGATTCAGAACAATTTTTCACATGTCTTCTGGGTGATCTACATCGGTTCTTCACCCATGATCCATCCAACAGCAGTATGTTGGACTGATCGTCTATCACAACAGGGGGCGCGAGCAGTCTATCTTTGGGTAGAGAGACAAGAGAGATCTCTCTTTCGGTACGCACAGAGTCGTCACAACGTTTCATGTCATAGACCCTAGGCATTGGGATGAATACCTAACCGCCCAAGGTGCCAGCATCGCCTGAGCTTATCTTTTGTACTTGGCACATGCCCTAGGGTAGCTGCAGGTCACGGTGCTGTTGTTATCAATCGGTCAAGCCATAACCAGGTCAACCTGCCCACCACCCGCAAACCGGCGTTGCCGAAGCTGAATGAGGCTATGAATCGCCATGGGAGCGGGTTGCTCACCCTCCCAATTCATTCACCATCTAGGTCGTGTGAGTGTCCTGCTCACGGTTTCTTAGCAAATCCTACTGCGATAGCAAACCCTACTGCGATTCAGTAACGCCCGGATGAAATATGTATCCTGAGAATGGCTGACCTACGGACGTACTTATTGTCCCAACGGTTACCCTACGGTAACATTGTGCAATAGTTCTTGATAATCAAGGTATTAGCCAGGGTTCTGAGTATTTAGACGGTAGTGGCCTATTGGTTATTCAGTAATTTCATCTAGGCCGCAGCTAGGATTTCTTCCTTGTTTTATGAACAAGTTTTATGGACAATCAACGACGATAGACCTTCTTATGGTGAACTTGGGGCGGCACAACGGCTGTAAGACCGGCTCTTGAATATCCTGATTCGATGTAATACCTGACAACAGCCATGCTGAAAATCCTAAAACTCTCCAGAGCAGGGAAGAGTCAAACCATAGGCATCACACAGCGATCGCGTCACCATCCTGCGATAATCATGGTGAAATGTTGATATGAAGCTGACATAAAGTGGGAATGATAGTGCAAAACCATGAACTCTCCCATGGTGACTAGAGCGATCGCCAGGGAAGACCAAGTCCGTCACAGTAGCTACACAAGCATCTCAAATTCAGCTTGAATGAACACATTGATAGCCACAACAGCAGGTTCTTCCTTCAAAAGCCGTTCCTCATCTTTGGGGCATGGTTGCTCTGACAGGTGTTCATTCCACCCCAATACCCATCGCCAAACCATGATTCTGCCTACAAAACATGACACATTTCATCCTGATTGCAAATATTTTCCACTGAATTTACTCAAGACCTGTCAAGTTTTGGAAAATATTTGATACTATTATCTAGTCTTCGCAAATTCTTATTCAGGATAGACCTTGGAAGAGGCATGAACATAGCAGCGTTGTTTACAAAGGGAAGTAAGTTCAACCGGGTGACTGGCTTATAGCTGAGCTGTTCCGTCATTCGGCGGCAAAGATGTGCCTAGATCAACATCTGGTTCAGTATAGTGGTCAGCACATTGGGAAAAAGGTTGAATGATTGCCGTTTGTAGCCCCTTCTAGCATGGATTCTGCTGTTTCTAATCAGCCTTGCTTCATAACCCCAACCAAGTATTGTCTTCGGCTTCAGATATATCAGCCTTATACCTCCGTCGGTTTTCATCATTGAATATTATGGATTCCATCAAACAATGACATCTGTCAGTCTAGCGATCGCAATCGTTCGATTCAAATGTCTTGGGCGATTGTGCCGTTCATTCAGGCAGATAGGATTGTTCATTGATGAGCAATTCAGGAGTTTAGTTCACCCAATCTCACGCTCAAAGCCGCTGGTGCAGTCCGAGTTTTTCGGCTGTTCCAACTGGTGATTCATTCAGTAAACCCCACAGATGAGGGATAGATAAATGGCTAATCTTATGCTTTCGACCAGTGACGCCTACGTTTTGGCGCAGCACCGTGGTTTTGATGGTTCCAAAGAACAGCTACGGATGATGGCTCGCGAGACGCCCCAAGCCCTAGAAAAGCAGTATGGGCTAGCCTACAGCAGTACGCCTAAATTCAGCCGCAACGCCAGAAATTGGGAAGATATGCGTCCTAGTGATGCTGTGCCCAAGCCCGACGTTCCTCCCAAGCGCAAGCCCGGTCGTCCCAGACGTACAGAGGTCACGCCTCCGGCTCCAGCTCCTGTCGTTACCCGTGAGCCGGCTCCTGTGGCGACACCAGCGCCTAGCCCCAAGCCAGGCAAAGCTAGCATTCAGGATGTTTCAGAGCTAGCCCAAGTGTTGTCTTGGTTTACTCGTGAGGTGGAGCAACTGCGTCAACAGTTGCAGCAGGTCAAAACTCAAAAAACGGTGCCGGGCGTCAGCTCACAGGCGATCGACCAACTGCAGTCAGAAAATGAGTCTCTGAAAGCAGAAAACGCGGCTCTACGGGACAAAGTCAACCATGTGCAGCAGGCGTTAGGGATTGTGGAGGAAGAGCCTGCCTACAGCCCTCCTGCAGCAGAGCCAGCACCCACGCGTCAGCGGAAGACAAAGGCTACAAAGACAGCGAAGACCACGAAGAAAGCAACCCGAGGACGGCCTCCGTCGAAAGGGCGTGCTGCCAGTAGTGCAAATGGTCTAGACTCTAACGTTAACCTTGCCTTGGAAGCTATCTTTAGCTACAACAACCAGTCGGGGTTATCAAAGGAAGACAAGTGGGCAGTATCCTACCCAGTTATGAAAGATTTGCTGAAGCAAGTTGGGGCTGCAACCCAACCTAAGATCAAGCAAGTGTTTGATGCGCGGCGGGATGAAATCAATCGTCATCACCAGTCTCATGGGCTATCTAGCCGTCATAACCGAGTGCATGGCGATCGCTCCATCTCTGACTATATCCAGCTTACGTAGGTCGTAGTAGGCGTAGCGTCCTCACCTAGGGCGCTGCGCCTGCGAGGACGGTATCTTGAAGGACTGGGGAAAAGGAGGAAACTATCGTCAATCCACGAAGGTTTCCCGACATGGCGTTGCTAAATCAGAGTATGAACCTCTAGCTAGAGATTCTGAAACTCTAGGCAAAAGCTTGCGGAATCATACCGCTATTTAGCACTGCCGGTTTCCCGAAATACTAGGCTCTGTTTTAAAACTATAGCCACAGCATGATAGAAGCTAGAGTCAGCATGGCGAGGTAGTTCTCAGCCTTCTTCTCGTAGCGGGTTGCAAT